>NZ_JBFTQI010000012.1:0-20238 GCF_056398925.1 Pedobacter sp. 01T416_2 | reverse complement strand
CATTAAAGGTGGTGAGTGTTTTTTCTACAACACTATCGATCTGTTTTGAAGTGAGCACCTGTGCATGTACATGAAGGCCCAAAAACAGTGATAAAGCTAATGATATTTTAAATTTTAACGGGGAAAGGAATTGCATATTTATTGGTTTAAATAATCGTTTAAAGATAATAACCTGAGTTCGATTAATATTTATCATGATGATTAATTTTTACTCTTTACCCCAATGCGATCGTCGTCCTGAATTTATTTTACAAGTAGAAATAGTGTTTTCAATTGTCTTGTAGCTACTACGCGGTCAGCATCTTTCATGCAAAATAGACCCTGAAATGAATTCAGGGTGACGGCTCTCTAGAAAGACATATTATTAAATCCTTATTTGCCMTTTTCGAGTTTATAATCTTTGTGTACGATTAAAAAACTAGCCCGTTCTTCCTTTTTGAAAGGATAATCCCAGTTACCCTGGTAGGTAATTTTGGTTGGTAATTTATCGTCTCCGAAATAGCCCATTTCTATATTCATCTGCACATCAAAATCGAACAGCATATTGCTGTATTTCATATCTACATAACGCCCCAGAATATTGAAATTTCTTTTATCGAAAATGGTAACCAGTTCCTTGATCATGATGCCATCTTTTGTCCAGCTGCTTAAATCGGGTTTAACTGAAACCTTAAAACGATAAACCGGAATAGAATCAAGATAGGTACCGCTGGTGAAACCATAATCATAATACTGGCGCATATTGGCTGAAAATATTTCGGTTTTACTGCCAATAAAAGGAACTTTTACCGGACGGCCAGGATTAAAGATTAATGTTTTGAGTTTGTCTTTATAACTTTCATTTGTTCCGCCCTTTCCGTCAGGTTTGGGTGCATTGGGTACAAAATCGGTGTTATAGGCATTCATAAAAATGTAATCGAACATCTCTACGGTATAAAGTTGGTATTTGCCATTTTTCTTATAAATTTTCCCGGTATCCTGTTTTACCAGATACTCCATTTTATAAGGACCGCTATTGTTATGTCTTATTTTACGGTAAATTTTTCCATCAACCTTGTTCTTTTTATCGTAACTGTAAATCCTGTTTTCGGCAATGAAAGAATAACGTTTCATATCCCTAAACGATTGATAAAAGGAAGTATCGTACATCACCTTTCTGATAAATGTCTCTACATTCAATTTTTCGGCCTTGATATTTACTGCAGAATCGAGCGTAATGGTTTTAATTGTATCAGGATTAAAGCGGTTGATTTCCTGAGCGAAACCTGTGTAAAAGAGCGACGTTAACAATAATAACAAAAATACTTTTTTCATGGAAGGTAGATGTAAAAGGTAAAATGGATAATGTATCATGAAAGATGTAAAACGGGAGAAAGATTAATTCCGTCCATCTTACATCCTCCACCTTATCATTAATTCCCTAATTGTTTTAAAGCAATATAGGCCATTAATCCTGTTGATATTTTCAAGGCATCTTCATCAATATCAAATCTTGGTGTATGTACTGAATATTGCGTGTCTTTTGCGGCATTCCCAGTACCTAAACGATAAAAACAGGCATCTGTTACCTGCGAGTAGAAAGAAAAATCTTCGGCAGCCATCCAGATATCTAAATCAACCACATTGTCTTTCCCCAAAAATTCTTCGGCAAAAGCCTTTGCATTTGCTGTTAATTTTTCTTCGTTAATTAAAAATGGATAACCTCTATGGATATCAAAATCGCAACTTCCCCCCATACTTTCGGCAATTCCTTCAGCCATTTTTTTCATGCGTTTATGTGCTTCATCTCTCCAGCCCTCATCTAAGGTTCTAAACGTACCCTCGATTTTTACCTCATTCGGGATAATGTTAGTTGCTCMATTGGCATTTACCTTACCAAAAGATAAAACCGATGGTGTACGTGGATCGGCATTGCGACTAACAATCTGTTGCAAAGCAATAATGATATGCGATGCAATTAAAACCGGATCGATATTTTGGTGAGGCTGCGCACCATGACCACCTTTCCCGGTTACAGTAACATATAATTCATCTGTTGAGGCCATGTAAATACCTGAACGGAAACCTACTTTACCGGCATCAATTAACGGCATTACATGCTGACCAACAATATAATCCGGTTTTGGATTCTCCAATACACCTTCTTTAATCATGATACTTGCTCCGCCTGGCAACAACTCCTCTGCGGGCTGGAAGATCAATTTGATGGTTCCACCGAATTCATCTTTCATTTGGTTTAGGATATGAGCTGTTCCTAAAAGTGACGAAGTGTGAACATCGTGTCCGCAGGCATGCATTACGCCATGGTTTTTAGAACGGTAAGGTTTGTCGTTTGCTTCGTGAATAGGTAATGCATCCATATCGGCACGTAAAGCAATTACTTTATCAGATGGCTGGTTACCCTTAATTAAACCTACCACACCGGTATTGGCACAATCGGTATATTCAATTCCCCATTTTTTTAATTTATCCTTGATGAACAATGAAGTTTCGAATTCTTTGAAAGATAATTCAGGATTGGCATGGATATGTTGACGATAGCCTACTACATCGTTAAAAATGTTCGCGGCTAGTTCTTGGATTTTATTTTTGATCATTACTTGTTGTGGTATCTAAACTTGGTGCATTAATTTTTTCCCTAAAAATAAACAGTGTCGGGAAGTTTGGTCTGAGTTCGTTTATGAGGCGCTGCGCTTCTAAGCGTGTTCTAAAATCGCCCACTCGAACGTAATAGTTAGGTTCTTTATAAACGAGGTAGGTATTATATTTAGGATAAAGTCCTTTAAACCTTGCCTGTTCGTTAAAAACTTCGCGCCGGTCTGACCCATAGAAAATCTGTACGCGGTAACCGTAAGCCGAAACAATGGGTTTACCCGGTTTTACCTCTCCAGAAGTTTTATAAACTGCCAAACGTTTGGCAATTAAACTATCAATTAAGGGATCTTTTATAACCGTAACCTCTCCTTTTTGTGCAAAAGCAGTGGTAAAAAGGAACAAACAGCCTATAAAAGTTAATATTGTTTTCATGTGTAAAAGACCTTGGCATTTAGTGAGCAGATGAATAAAATATCATCTCATTTCTTCTTAACAACAAGAATGCCGAAATCGTTGCAAAAATCGGCATTCTTTATGGGTTAAACAAATAGTTTAGCCAGTGGTTATTTTGAGCAGGTAGTTAATATAGATTTTTGTCGTGGATATGAGGATATAAAGATTTGATTTATTACGGTCGTCACCCYGAATTTATTTCAGGGTCTTATAAGATGCTGACCACGTAGTAGCTACACGACAATTGAAAACACTATTTCTACTTGTAAAATAAATTCAGCATGACGTTGGAGCGAAGTAAATTCATTATGAGTGCAACTACACAAATAAAACTAGGGGTTTTAGTTATAAAAAAAGCCCCAACAAATGTTGAGGCTTGATAAAGCATTATATCTCTTGATTATAAATTAGCGCCGTGGCAATTTTTGAATTTTTTACCACTACCGCATGGGCAAGGTTCATTTCTGCCAACGGTTGCTTCCTTACGGATTGGCTGTTGTGGAACGGGCTCACGCGTATCGCCAAATTCGATACCTGGTTCTTCTCTACCAAATTCTTGTTTAGTAGTTTGCAACTTCGGCTGTTTTACCGGAGCTGGTGCTTCTCTAACCTGGTCTGGCTCTTGCTGAACCGGGATACCGCCTTTATATAAGAAACTTACTACTTCTTTATTTACCGCATTAAGCATGTTTTTAAATAGGTTGAAAGCTTCCATTTTATAAATCACCAATGGATCTTTTTGTTCGTAAACTGCATTTTGTACAGATTGCTTCAAATCATCCATTTCGCGTAAATGCTCTTTCCAGCTATCATCGATCAAGGCAAGGACAATGGTTTTTTCGAATGAACGAACTACTTCTTTTCCTTTATTATCGATAGCTTTTTTCAAATCAACCGCTACCTGAATACCACGGATACCATCAGTAAACGGAACCACAATCTGTTCGATGTGCTCGCCACGTTCCTGATAAACCTGGGTTAAAACTGGTAATGATTGTTGGATAATGGCTTCCGATTTACGTGCGTAAAATGCTTCAGCTTCATCAAATAACCTTTCAGTTAACTGAGGGATGTTGGTTGAAGTAAATTCTTTTTCGGTAATGGCCGTATCTAAAGAGAAGTTTTTGATTACTTCCAGTTTAAAACCATCGTAATTTCCTTCTTGTTTATATTCGCTTACGATATCTTCAGCAACATCGAAAACCATATTGTTCATATCTACATCTAAACGCTCGCCAAATAACGCGTTTTTACGTTTAGCGTAAATTACAGTACGTTGCGAGTTCATCACATCATCGTACTCCAATAAACGTTTACGGATACCAAAGTTGTTTTCTTCTACTTTTTTCTGTGCACGTTCGATAGATTTGGTAATCATAGAGTGTTGGATCACTTCACCATCKTCGATACCCATACGTACCATAATACCAGAAATACGTTCTGAACCAAATAAACGCATTAAGTTATCTTCTAACGAAACGAAGAACTGAGATGAACCCGGATCGCCCTGACGACCTGCACGACCACGTAACTGTCTATCTACACGACGAGACTCGTGACGCTCGGTACCTACAATGGCTAAACCGCCAGCTTCTTTAACACCTGCACCCAATTTAATATCGGTACCACGACCAGCCATGTTGGTTGCAATGGTTACAGTTCCTGCCTGACCAGCTTCGGCAACAATATCGGCCTCTTTCTGGTGCATTTTCGCATTTAATACATTGTGTTTAATTCCGCGGAGTTTAAGCATACGGCTTAACAATTCTGAAATCTCTACCGATGTTGTACCCACCAATACCGGGCGACCAGCTTGCGGCTCTAGTTGCCCTGTTTCAGGATTAACCGCTGGGATTAATGCACCTTTAGCATCGAGCTTAGGCACAGCCCTACCTGTTGGATCGTATTTGATTACCGGTTTGCCATCTTTTTGTTTTGGATTTCCTTCTTTATCCAATTCATATTCTGTTTCGTAGTGAGAATACGGGAAAACAAGAAACTGAATTTCTGAAGCAACAGCGTTATATTTTTCACGAACAGTACGGTAAACGTAATCCTGCTCATCTTTTCTAGAAATATTTCTGTTGGTTGGAATTTCTACCACATCTAGTTTATAGATTGACCAAAACTCGCCAGCTTCTGTTGTCGCAGTACCCGTCATACCACAAAGTTTGTGGTACATACGGAAATAATTTTGCAAGGTTACGGTTGCATATGTTTGGGTAGCATCCTCAACTTTTACATTCTCTTTAGCCTCAATTGCCTGGTGTAAACCATCAGAGTAACGACGGCCATCCATAATACGACCTGTTTGCTCATCAACAATTTTAATCTTTCCTTCATCGATGATGTATTCTACATCAATTTCAAATAAAGTATAAGCTTTTAACAATTGGTTAACCGAGTGGATGCGTTCTGCTTTAACAGAATAATCGCGCATTAAGGCATCTTTTTGAACAACCTTTTCTTCTAAAGGCATGTCAGATTTCTCTAAATCTGCAACTTCAGTACCTACATCAGGCAATACGAAGAAATGAGGATCTTCACCTGACTGGGTAATCAGTTCGATACCTTTTTCAGTTAACTCAACCTGGTTATTTTTCTCATCGATATAGAAATACAATTCAGAATCTACCTTAGGCATATTCTTAGATTGATCTGCCATATAGTGGTTTTCGGTTTTCAACAACAAACCACGAACACCGCTTTCACTTAAAAACTTAATTAAAGCTTTGTTTTTTGGCAAACCACGGTATGCACGCAATAAGGCTAAACCACCTTCACCTTCTTCGGTTCCGCTGTTGCCTGCGTTGATTAATTTCTTCGCTTCGTTTAATGCTTGGGTTACATAAGCTTTTTGTGCATTAACCAAACGTTCGATACGTGGTTTTAATTCATAAAACTCATGCTCATCGCCACGTGGAATCGGACCTGAGATAATCAAAGGGGTAYGGGCATCATCAATCAAAACTGAATCGACCTCATCCACCATTGCAAAATGCTGCTTGCGCTGCACCAATTGATCAGGTGTCTGCGACATATTGTCACGCAGGTAATCAAAACCGAATTCATTATTGGTTCCGTAGGTAATATCTGCGGCATAAGCTTTTCTCCTTTCTTCAGAGTTTGGCTCATGTTTATCAATACAATCTACACTTAAACCATGAAATTCGAATAAGGGGCCATTCCACTCACTATCACGACGGGCCAAGTAATCATTCACGGTAACAATATGAACACCTTGTCCGGCCAATGCATTTAAATAAGCCGGCAATGTACTTACCAGGGTTTTACCCTCACCGGTAGCCATCTCGGCAATTTTACCGCTGTGCAATACAATACCACCAATTAGCTGTACATCGTAATGCACCATATTCCAAACGACTTCGGTTCCTGCAGCATCCCACCTATTCGCCCATTGTGCTTTATCGCCAACAATTTTAACATTGTTTTTTCTTGCAGCATAATCTCTATCGAACTGGGTTGCGGTAACCTCTAAATAATCGTTTTCGCTTAAACGACGAGAAGTTTCTTTAATTACAGCGAAAGCTTCCGGAAGGATTTCCAAAAGTACTTTCTCTAATTCTGTGTCGCGCTCTTTACCTAAGGCATCAACCTGATCATAAATCGCTGTTTTCTGGTGAAGATCTAAATCTTCGCTTTCTGCATCAGCTTTTAGTGCTGAAATTTTCTCATCAATTTCGGTTAAAAAGGCCGAAATCTTTTCTTTAAATTCTATGGTTTTACCACGTAACTCATCGTTGCTAAGCGCAGACAGTTTACTGTAGTGTTCGTTAATTTTAACAACCAATGGCTGAATAGCCTTTATATCTCTTTCTGATTTACTTCCGAAAACCTTCGCTAAAAATCCTAACATTATAATATTTTAAATCGTATTTATTATTAAAAAATGGTGTGTTACAACAACCAAGCCATTGTCTTTCTTAAGTCAGTTTGGCAGTTGTTGGTATGAATGAGGCTAAAAACCTCTCAAAAAATCTTGTAGAAAAGAAAATTAGGGACTATTGTTCTTCGGTTTTTTTCTGATTGTTAAATCGGCAATTACCTGATTTACGCTCACATATTTTGCAACTTTCAATTGGGCTTGGGTCCCGATTAAAGCAAGCTTGGTGTACGATAACAGATAAGGGTTACGGTCTTCATTAAGTTGAACCGACTCTTTACCTGTTGAATTAACGCTGATATTATGCTCGTTACAATATTCGTTTAATATCCTTAGCCCTTCAACGCGTTCGGYTTTTGCCAAATGTGTTAAGCTAAAAAATACAAGCGATATGGTAACCAGGTGTTTCATTAATAGCGGCAAAGCTAGTTTTAATCTTTTATAAAAAGAAATTACATCATCGCAAAAAGCGTTCCTCAATTTCTAAGCTTTTTTTGCTTTTGTTTTCAACAGGTTTCGAACTCACGTTTAAATGGAACGTAAAAGCTTAGTATAATCCTTATAATTGTTTTATTTTCATAAAGACGTTAGGATTTCTTAGCGTCTTTTTTAATTTTATGCATGTCAATGAAAGTAATTACGCTATGCTATCGAAAAATAATTGATGCAACCAATACCAGCACATGGGACAAGTTTGTACATGAAGACAGTTTTGCTGAATTTAAAATGCAAGCTCAATTTTATAATCAGGAAGAGCGGCTTACTACTTTCGCCGAAATGGTACTGAATGTTCCAGAGGCAGAGAAGTTACATTTTTTGGTCAGTGCAGCTATTACTGGCTATTTGCGCCAGTTAAATGGAATTATTCCTGATGTACTGGATAATTTAGGCAGACGTTTTCTGACTTTTGAAAACTTTAAATTCGAATTGATCAATTCGGACATTAACAGTCTTGAAAAGCATAAAGTGGCCATCAATTTTTTCTCAAAACCGCTGGTTTGGCACGATACGATAGATAATTTGCTTTTGGTATCGCAATTTAAAGAAAGTAATGAAGATGAAGTTTTCACTAATATTTTTCAGATCCAGCCTTTCGTAAGTATCCACGCCATAAAAAACATTGATTAACGATGGAACTCAAACCTGGAAAAATATTTTTAGCCGATGAGCGGGGCTTAACAGAAACTTCGGCACTAAGAAGATACAGCACCTTTAATTTTGAGAAATATTACAGTGAGCACAGAACACCTTTCGGCAACTTATTTTTATGTAATGATGAATCGATTGCTGGCGGAAAGGTTACGTTTTTTCTATGCAAGGAAGATTCGCTCCAGATATTTATGCCCATTACTGGCGGAATTGATATTGTTGCCAACGGAAAAGAATTTGCTTTAGAAACCGGGCAAGTACAGGTGTTGAATATGGGTAAGGGAGAAGTTTTAGAAATCAGCAATCCTTATCAAAACAATGTGATTAACTACATACAGTTTGGGATTAAAACCGATATGTTTTTAATGCGGGCAAGTGAAATGCTTTTCAGTTTCGATTTTGAGAAAAACAAGAACCAGCTGCTCGAAATTATATCAAACCCAAAATTGCCTTTTAAATTAAGTGCCGGCATTTTTGCTGGTCGTGAAGAAGCAGTTTATAAAATGCAAAGTCCAAACCATCGGTTCTATGCTTTTATTATTGATGGGGCTTTCGAAATTGAAGGCCGCTTGATGCACTCAAGAGATGGTTTAGCGCTCTGGGATATTGAACAGGTAGAACTGGAAGCATTGGGCAACAATGCAATTGTAGTGGTTTTGGAGTTTGGATTTTAGTTTTTTTGTCATTCTGAATGCAATGAAGAATCTTTAATTTACTAATAGATTCTGAAACAAGTTCAGAATCATCTTCTCTGTGAAGTCAGATGTTACCATCTGACTTATTGCACATCTAAAAAGATTTGATTCAGTGTAAGATCCAGCGAAGCGTAGCCCTGCAAAGCCCGCCCCTTTCCCGTTCTTCACGGGATTGGGCAACGCCCAAATAATAAATTACCAGTTTATCCTTCTACAGACTCAGGATTGAATTCACCTTCTGTTATTCTGAACACACCGTATAGAATTTTTAATTTACCAAATAGATTCTGAAACAAGTTCAGAATGACGAATCGCATGGGAAAGACTGCAATGCAATCAGATGTGACCATCTTACCTAGCGTAAATCTAAAAAGATGATTCAGTGTAAGATGGTACATCTTACACCACAAACAAAAGCCTACTATTTAAAAACCACTTCTGTAGCCCCGTAACCAAACTTTTCTTTTCTGGCATCCATGTATGTTTTTACATGTGGGTTTTTACTGATCAGTTTATGGATTTTATCTCGTAGAGTACCATTTCCTGAACCGTGGATAAAAACGATTTTATCGAAATGATGCACAACCGCAGCATCCATCGCAGTTTGAAAATGATTGATCTGTATCTGCAACATTTCATCAGCTTCCAGAAAATGATGATCATCTCTCAATTTTTCGATGTGCAGATCGATTTCTTTTTGAGGGGCTGTAACTGTTTTTTTCTCTTCAGTTGATTTAAAAAAACTTTCTTTTAATTTTTGCGGATCGATGGTTACCGGAACCAGATCATCCAAGCGGATTAACCAGCCCTTATTTCTCAATTGAGGCAATTCCTTTTGTTCGGTGCTAAAATCTTTTGCCCTAAATTTCTTACGGATTACCAAAGGATCGATAGGTTTCACATCAGCTTTGCTAAATACTAAAACCTGAAAGTTAAATTCTGGCCAAAGATCAAGATCAGCCAAGGAAGCAGAATAAACTAAAGTAGAGCCGTAAGATTCGATTATCCCATGAAAAGCACCTGCATACTTCTCTTTACGCTCCGTAGTTAAGTTTACCAATAAAATATTTGGAGAATGGTTCTGCAGGTGAAAATGTACCACATTACCGGCCTTATCATCGGTAGCAACAGCTATATAAATACCGTTTTCGATTTTGTTAATACTGGGGATATTTACATGGACGGGTTTGGGGGCATCTAACTCTTCGGCTACCACACCATGACCATGTACAGAAGTTAAATTACTCACCGCAACAGGTATCTCGAAACCATCTTCATCGGTAACACCTAAAGTTTGGCTATCGATAATTTTAGTTACATAACCTTCACGTTTTTCATCAACAAAACGCACAAAATCTCCCAGTTTAAATTTCATTACTTATTTTTTTGTAAAGGTTTTCAATCTAATTCGTTGGTTCAATCAAGAAGTATTTTATCACGCATCATATCTTCTGACTTTCGACCCCTCACTCAATTAATGACGAGTATCGTTTCCGTGATAAATGCTCAGGTAACTTTCATACCTCGAAACGRCAATTTCGCCCTCGTTTACCGCGGCTAAAACGGCACAACCAGGCTCATTAATGTGCCTGCAGTTGTTAAAACGGCAATTGTGCGAGGTTTTAAAGATTTCTCTAAAAAAATGACCTAGTTCTTCTTTTTCAATATCAATAACGCCCAGTTCTCTAATTCCGGGAGAATCGACAATGAAACCGCCCTGTGGTAATTCGAACATTTCGGCAAAAGTAGTGGTATGCTGCCCTTTATCGCTCCAGTCTGAAACCTCTCCCGTTCTTAAATCACGATCGGGCAATAATGCATTAATTAAACTCGATTTCCCAACGCCCGAGTGACCAGATATCAGTGTAATTTTATTTGTAATCAATTCCTGAATAACCGGAATATTAATGCCTTTTAAAGCCGAAACTTCGTAACAGGCATAACCAATACTCTCGTATATCTCTTTAAACTCCTGAAGAATTTCTAAACCCTCTTTACTAAACAGATCGAGTTTATTAAACACCAAAACCGCAGGTACATCGTAAGCCTCGGCCGTAACCAGGAAACGATCGATGAAACCTAAAGATGTACGGGGCGAAGCCAGCGTAACCACCAACATGGCCATATCCAAATTTGCAGCCAATATCTGCGCCTGCTTACTTAGGTTGATCGATTTGCGGATAATGTAGTTTTTACGTGGCAGCATTTCGTGTATCAAACCCTGGTTGCTATCCCGTTCCAGATCAAATTTCACCCTGTCGCCAACCGCAATCGGGTTGGTGGTTTTAAGTCCTTTAATCCTGAATTTCCCAACAATCCGGCAATCATAGCGTTCGCCATTATCGGCCAAAACACTATACCAGCTCCCTGTAGATTTAATAACTAATCCCTGCATATTTGCGGTAAAGGTATGAATATGATTTCATTGGTAGAAGCGGCTAGCCAGGATAAAAGTTTGTACATTATGTTGAAGAATAAAAAGAATACCGACATTTCGGCGATATATTTTGTTATCCATTAAATATCTTACATAAATCCAACGCTTTAAAAGGCAAAAAACCTAAATTTGCGACAATAAAAATCAAAAATATAATGAGTTTCAGAATAGAACACGATACCATGGGCGAGGTGCAGGTACCAGCCGACAAATACTGGGGTGCACAAACCGAACGCTCACGCAATAACTTCAAAATCGGACCAGAAGGTTCGATGCCAAAAGAAATTATCCATGCTTTTGGATACCTGAAAAAAGCAGCTGCGCTTGCCAATACCGAACTTGGTGTATTATCAGCAGAAAAAGCCGATTTAATTGCTAAAGCTTGTGATGAAATTATTGCTGGACAGTTAGATGATCAATTTCCCTTAGTAATCTGGCAAACAGGTTCGGGTACACAAAGCAACATGAATGGTAACGAGGTGATTGCAAACCGCGCTCATGTAATTAACGGTGGTTCATTAGCTGATGATAAAAAAGCACTTCACCCTAACGATGATGTAAATAAATCACAGTCATCAAACGATACTTACCCAACAGCAATGCACATTGCAGCCTATAAACTTACGGTAGAAAATACCATTCCAGGTTTAGAAAAATTAAGAAATACTTTAGCCAAAAAAGTAGAAGAATTCAGTTCGATCGTTAAAACCGGGCGTACACACTTTATGGATGCTACCCCACTTACCTTAGGGCAGGAATTTTCGGGTTATGTACAACAGATCGATAACAGCATCAGGGCCATTAAAAATGCTTTGGTTATGGTTGCCGAGCTGGCTTTAGGTGGCACCGCCGTTGGTACTGGCTTAAATACACCAAAAGGATATGATTTTTTAGTGGCTAAAAAAATTGCTGATTTAACCGGTTTACCATTTGTTACGGCTCCAAATAAATTTGAAGCCCTGGCAGCGCATGATGCAATGGTAGAGCTTTCTGGTGCTTTAAAACGTACTGCGGTTGCTTTAATGAAAGTAGCAAACGATGTAAGAATGTTAAGTTCTGGCCCACGTTGTGGTATTGGCGAAATTGTAATTCCTGATAATGAACCAGGATCTTCAATTATGCCAGGTAAAGTTAACCCTACGCAACCAGAAGCTTTGACTATGGTTTGTGCACAAGTAATCGGTAACGATGTTGCCGTTTCAGTGGGTGGGATGAGCGGCCATTTCGAACTTAATGTGTTTAAACCACTTATTGCGGCTAATGTATTACAGTCGGCCCGCTTAATTGGCGATGCCTGCGTTTCTTTCACCGATAAATGTGCGGAAGGAATCACCGCTAACTTGCCAGAAATTGAGAAGCATCTACAAAATTCTTTAATGTTGGTTACGGCTTTAAATCCGCATGTGGGTTACGAAAACGCCGCTAAAATTGCGAAGAAAGCACATAAAGAAAATAAAACTTTAAAAGCTGCAGCTGTAGAATTGGGCTTGTTAACCAACGAACAATTTGATGAATGGGTTCGCCCGGAAGACATGGTTGGCAGTTTGAAATAATTAATTTTAAAGATGTTATAAAATAAAATTTGTCATCCTGAGCTTGTCGAAGGACCTGCTATAAATTTATAGTAAAGCCTTTCGACAGGCTCAACGTGACAAATCCGAGTGAAAATATTTTATGCTACAACCTCTTTGTTAACGGCAACAATTATAGGTATAATCAATACGGTTAATTAAAAATAGATAATATGAATTCAGTACTCTCTACATTGCTCAGCTTAGTATCCATCATTCCTCCAGTTATCATATTTGGAACCTGCTGCTATTTTTTAGCAAAAAAAAATGTAGTTGAGGCCATTTTAATGACCATAGGCTCAGGAATTGGTATACTGATACACTTATTTTATATTCTATTGCCACTATGGATTAGTAACAGGAATATCCCCTACACTGAAATTTCAAAATATTATACTTTAACCGGTATTATCGGTGCACTAGCCAATATTTGTTTTGCAGCCGGCTTTTTAATCCTGATTACCAATACCATTAAAAAGAATACTGTAACACACGATCAATTTCCTAAAAGCATCGATTAACAATACAATGAACAAGCTGCACCTGGGTTTAAAGAATTTCTACATCATCCTTTTTACATTATCGATCTTACATGTAGCTTGTAGTCCGCGGCCTAATATACAGGGCAAAGGTGAAGATTTTATGCAAGGCGTCTGGAATGAAGATTCCGTCGCTTTTAGCAATAAACTGAGCAACTACACACAGCACCATTTCAAATTTACCTGCGATTCTGTTTATATTGACATGGTTACCTACAGCAAAGTAAATTTTTACGAAGATTCTTGCTACAACAATGGCATTTGGAAAGAATATGCCAGAGGCGTTTATGTTGTTAAAGGCGATACCCTATTTGTTGGTGCCACCTTTACACACGCTAACCATAAACAAAAAATATCGGGATGTTACCGCATTGGCCGATACGACAAGAACTTCCTGATCAAAAAGAAATCTGCAGATACATTATTGTTAGAAAGTTTAAGTGACCAACGCGAAATCATATTAAACCTCAAAGAAAAAATTACCTGCATACAAAAAGAATTATAAAATGATTTTAACATCAATTAAAAAGAAATTAACCATTGCACTAGTTTTTGGTTTTTTAGCTTATCTACCAATTCAGGCAAATGCCTGGGGCACCATTGGCCATCGTGTAGTTGGCGAAATTGCCGATAGTTACTTAAAAGCTAAAACACGCAAGGCTATTCAGGGCATCTTAGGTTATGAAACTTTGGCCATGAGTGCCAACTGGGGTGATTTTATCAAATCAGACTCTACCTACAATTACATGTATAACTGGCATTTTGTTAATCTTCCGGCGGGACTGAACAAAGAAGGCGTTTACAACTTTTTAGAAACTGAAAAATCACCTAATCTTTACAACAAAATACCTGATTTAATTGCTGTATTAAAGAAAGCAAGCAGCACTGCAGCCGAAAAGAAATTGGCTTTACGCATGTTGGTACACCTGGCAGGCGATTTATGTCAGCCTATGCATGTTGCCCGTAAAGATGATTTGGGTGGTAACCGTATTTCGGTGTTATGGTTCAATGAAAAATCGAACATCCACAGGGTTTGGGATGAACAGCTTATCGAATATCAGCAGTTGAGCTATACAGAATATGCGAAAGCAATTAATCACCCTTCAGCAATTCAGCTGTATAACTGGCAAAACACAGGCCTTAAAGATTGTATTTACGAATCGTACGGCATTTGCAATAAAATATACGATACCACCAAACCGGATGCTAAATTAAGCTATCGCTACAATTTTGATTGGGTTGATACCCTTAACGAACAGCTATTAAAAGGTGGTGTTCGATTGGCGAAAATGTTAAACGACATCTACGGATAATATTTTAGATATTCTCGATGCCTCAACGCTAAAAAGCTTGGGGCTTTTTTTTCGTCCGTTGTAGCATATCAGAAGCTAGTTTCGTTTATCTGATGTATACCAAAACCAATTAAAACTGATGAAAAAATTACTACTTATCTTAACCCTATGCATGGCATTTGCCTGTAAAAAGAAAGAAACTCTTGCAATTGACGATATTACGAGTTACAAATGGCCCTTGCAATCGGCAACTGTTAGTCCTGTTTTAACCGTAAACGAAAAATCGAGCAGCAATTTCATGACGCTTTCAGGACCTAGTTCTTGTTTAAACAACAATTACGCATTAAGTTTTTCATCAAACGGATCTTATGCTTTCACCTCTACAGGTCCATTATGCGACATGATGTCCTTTCAAAATGCCAAATGGACAAAAAGTGGAAATGAAATCACGCTAAATACTGGTTTCGGCAATACAGAAACTGTAAATTTAAACGGGACAAATATCATTCAAAAATATACTTTTGAGAAGGAAGGAACAACCTACACCGTTACTTATATATTTACAGCAAAATCTAAATAATATTGAAAATTTTAATGGTTTGCCTTGGTAACATCTGCCGTTCACCTTTGGCCGAAGGCATTATGCGCCATCTGGCAGATAAACAGAACTTAAATTGGGAAATTGCTTCGGCAGGAACGGGCAATTGGCATATCGGCAAAGCCCCCGATCACAGGAGTATTTCAGCAGCGAAAGCGCTAGGTTACGACATCAGCAAACAGCGGGCACAACAATTTAACCACTCTATGTTTGCTAAATACGATCTGATTTTGGTTATGGACCAGAATAATTTAGCTGATGTTAAAAACCTTGCTAAAAGCGAAGAAGAGCGAAAAAAGGTTAAACTTTTTCTTGATAACGACGAAGTTACAGATCCATATTGGGATAATGCCCTGTTTAACCCTGTTTGCAGGCAGGTTGAAGAAAGATGTATAGAAATTATCAAACAACTTTCTTAAATTTAAAGCTCAATATCCATCACTAACCAAGTCAGCAAAAATGAAAAAGTACCTATCCATATGCTTATTAATTGCATCCGTTTTTTTATTCCAAAGCTTTACCACCGCTAAGAAATCGGCAAAAGTTTTAGTTTTTTCCAAAACCAAAGGCTTTAGACACAACTCTATCGAGATCGGAAAAGAAGTGATCCAAAAGCTGGGCACTGAACATCACTTTGAAGTAGATACCACAGAAAATGCGGATGTTTTTACAGAAGATAACCTTAAAAAATATGCTGCTGTAATTTTTTTAAGTACCACAGGCGATGTTTTGGATAATAAACAACAGGTTGCTTTCGAAAGATATATCCAGGCCGGTGGAGGCTTTGTAGGCATCCACGCCGCAACCGATACTGAATACGATTGGCCTTGGTATGGTAAATTGGTCGGCGCTTATTTTACAAGTCACCCAGCAGTTCAGGAAGCTAAATTTATCATTAAAGACAAAAAACATCCTTCAACCAAATTCTTTACCGATTCAGTTTGGATGAGAAAAGATGAGCTATATAACTTTAAAGATATCAATCCAGATATTAAAGTGCTGATTACCTTAGATGAGAAATCTTATACCGGCGGTAAAAATGGTAATTTTCATCCTTTTAGCTGGTACCACAATTTTGATGGCGGAAGGGCTTTCTATACCTGTATGGGGCATACTAAAGAAGGCTGGGCTGATGATAAATTCCAGAACCATTTATGGGGCGGTATCGAATATGCCATAGGCAGACAAAAGAAACTAGACTACAGTAAGGCTCATTCTAAATTCTAAGATCAAGAGGTTGTATCACAAAGACAATTTTACCTCAGATGCTGTCATGTTGAGCTTGTTGAAACACCTTAAAAGTATTTAACAGGTCCTTCGACAAGCTCAACATGACAAATCTATATTTATGATACAACCTTTCATTCCCATCTAATAAAACAACTGAGAAAGCACATTGCTTGCACTTGGAACAGCAGGTTTTAACGAAGTAAACTTGGCCAATTGTGCAACCGTTAAAGCGGTTCCCAGTTTCGATTTCAATCCAGAAAACAATTTACCAAATTTGCTTTGATAAGCAGCAGGATCTGTTTTTTGAGTGGCCATAATGGTTGCTTTCTGCACCAGAAAATCTTTCACAATTGTAGTTACAGTTGGTTTTTGAGCCGGAGTTAAACTTAAGGCAGGAGCTAGTTTACCAATAATGCCAGAGGTTAAACTTGCCGCATCGAAACCTGTGCTTGCTGCCGCAGCAGATCCAACTTTACTTAAAAGACTTTGTGCATGAGATGCAAAGTTAAGGCCCAATACCAGGGCAGATAAAATCAATATTTTTTTCATTTCAATAGTTATATATTTAACTAAGGTAAATAATTTACACCTTTTAGGAATGAATATTTTATGAAGTTTTGGCTTTTTTCAAATTAACCAAATAAATATAATTCAGCATACAGAAAGAGGCCACAGCCCCGAAAGTATGCCATAAAAAATGCGTACCAATTGTTAATACATCCCATTTATCGGCAATGCGGAAAGTTAGCGCGAATATGAAAGCAATTAGGGCAAAGCCAACCCATTTGCCATTTTTCCACTCTGTTTTGATCAAATAACCAAATACCGGAAATAAAACCAGCGCGGCCATAAATGCATAATTGATGTTGATGAAGATCTGAAAATCGCCATTACTAAAAAGCCGCCTCACATAAAACTGAAAGAAAGCATACAAGGCTACAATTAAAACGGCAAAATACCACTTGGTTAGTTTGGAAAGAAAGTACACCCCAGCCGAAAGGCATAAAAGCATAATCGGCATCCAGTCCATCATAATAAAAATTGGCCAACGCCTCAATCCATGATAAGTGGTGCCTCCAATTCCGCCTATATAAAGTAAAACCAGGGCAATAGTTAGAAAGGTATGCTGTTTAAAATTCCCCCAAATTTTTATTGTCCAATACACTGCAATAGCTAAAAAAAAGCAACTTGTTATAGTATTAAATGGCTCAGGAAAAAGCTGGCTAAGATTCGTTTCAGTATACATTGTACCTCCATCGGGAGGATTCTGGATAAAAGCGCTCATAGTTAATTAACGTAAACTGAAATTAAATGTTTGGTGAATCCATGTAACGATCAAGATGTAAAAATAATTTCGTGTTTACATTTTCAAGAGGTTAAATATTGGTTAACTCTTTTCCTTCAGCTGGTATTTTTTTGTACTTTAGGTGGATCTAAGCTATAATGATGATGAAACACATATTAATTCTTTTTCTATTCTTAACAACGACAATTTACGCCCAAACACCACCTAAACCTTACGGTGCACTACCATCAAAAAGGCAACTGGCCTGGCATGATATTGAAGTTTACGGCCTAATCCATTTTACGCCAACTACATTCGAAAACAAAGAATGGGGCTTTGGCGATGCTGACCCGAAAACATTTAACCCAACAGATTTCAACGCCGATCAAATTATTAAAGCAGCCAGGGCCGGTGGATTAAAAGGCATCATCTTAGTTGCAAAACATCATGATGGTTTTGCTTTATGGCCAACCAAAACGACCGATTATAACATAAGTAAAAGTCCTTTCAGAGCAGGCAAAGGAAATTTAGTTAAAGAAGTGGAGCAGGCTGTACGTAAAAACGGTTTAAAGTTTGGGGTATACTGCTCGCCATGGGACAGGAACAACGCGCTTTATGGTACCGATAAATATTTGGCCATTTATCAGGCCCAGTTAAAAGAACTTTACAGCAATTTTGGCGAACTTTTTATGAGCTGGCACGATGGTGCTAATGGTGGTGATGGCTATTATGGTGGTGCAAAAGAAAAACGCTCGATAGATAACACTACCTATTACGATTGGAAAAATACCTGGGCCATTACCCGTAAAATGCAGCCCATGGCCAATATTTTTAGCGATATAGGTTTGGATATCCGCTGGGTAGGTAATGAAGATGGTCATGCAGCGCCAACCTCTTGGGCTACTTTTACACCGATGGCTCCTGATGGGAAAAATGAAGCCGTTCCCGGTCAGGCAAATTATCCGCAAAGTCCTGAAGGAATACGAAACGGTAAATTCTGGATGCCAGCAGAATGTGATGTTCCTTTAAGAAAAGGATGGTTTTACCATGCCAACGAAAAACCTAAAACCCCAGAAAAACTGTTCGATCTATATTTAAAAAGTGTTGGCCGTGGCGCAGGTTTAGATCTTGGTTTAGCACCCGATACCCGTGGACAACTTCACGAGGATGATGTTGCTGCACTGAAAACTTTTGGCGACATGGTTAAACATACTTTCGAGAATAACCTGGCCAAAAATGCCCAAATTAGAGCGAGCAACAGTAGAGGCAAAAAGTATGATGTTACTTCCCTGCTTGATGGTAAAAGGGAAAGTTACTGGGCAACACAGGATGATATTCATCAGGCAAGTTTAGAAGTAGATTTAAAAACTGCTAAAACCTTTGATATCATTAGCCTACAAGAGTATATTCCCTTGGGTCAGCGAATAGAGGCTTACACCATCGAGGTATTTGAAAACAATGCATGGAAAAAAGTTTACGACGGCACGAGCATCGGCGCGAAACGTTTGATTAAATTGGAGAGTCCCGTTACAACTAATAAAGTAAAAATAATCATTACTAAATCTCCGGTTTGTATTACGCTAAGTGAAATTGGGATATATAAATTCACAAACTAATTTTAATTTGCCCTGCTTAAGCTATCGCTAAGTTTGAAAGTGAGTTCTGCAACATTTGATATTTCTTTGGATGTTTGTTTACTGTACTTTGATACGCTATCAGCTTGAATATCTCTTAACATCAAAGCAGCAGCAAGAGACATTTTTTTGGCAATTTCTGCTTTCTTCGAACGATCGTAAGCCTCTAAATCTTTAAGCTTAAGAGGCTTCATCTGTTTGATAATTTGCAGGTTATTCTGGCTGGGGATAATGCCATAATCGTTCACTTCTCTAAGTTTTTCCTCTTTTGATAAGGATGCTTTCAAATATAAAAGCTGATTAAAGGAAATCAGGTTATCGCTAAAACTATCCCTTAGCTTCTTGTATTGTTGCGTTTGATAATTCGGAGTAAAAAAGGCTACTCCAAACGAAAAAGCAATAAATAAAATAAACACGCCTGCATAACGCAATTGAGTATTCTGCCAGGGCTGCTTTTGTAATTTAAAGCTAAAAATATAGCAGATTATAAAACCAGCTATCATGCCTGCAATATGTGTTGCATTATCAGTTGATTTAGATAATGATCCATTTAAAATAATTATCGCAGTTACAAAAACTGTACTGATCAACAATGCCCGGCTTGCATTTTTCTCAAAATATTTATTGAGCAAAAGTGCTATAAGTGCACCCATTACTCCCATAACCGCACCAGAAGCGCCAAAAATATAACCCACTTCGTGAAAAAGTAAGCTGATAAATCCGCCACAAATGCCACTTAACAAATAAATAGTTAAGAATTTTTTCCATCCTAATTTATTTTCAACCATTAATCCTAAATAGATTTATGCGTACATGTTAAAAAACAGATGAGAAAACGACCCATGGATAAACAAGC
>NZ_JBFTQI010000011.1:0-24831 GCF_056398925.1 Pedobacter sp. 01T416_2 | reverse complement strand
GTTCTACAGGATCGGATAATAGTGATATCGGTGGATTGAACTCGGGTTTTGCAGATTTCCTGCGTTTATTCTGGACTTCACAAGAGTTGGTAACCGATGAGGCGATCTGTGCCTGGGGAGATACCGGTATTCCGGAATTAGATTATGGTACACCAAGTGTGGATAACCAATTTTTAAGAGGATTATACTCGAGAAGTATTTTACAGATTACGGTTTGTAACGAATTTATTCGCGAAAGTACAGCCGATAAATTGGCTTCACGCAACATTACAGGTACCGATGCTGCAGATATTACCAGATATCGTGCAGAAGCCCGTTTTTTACGTGCTTATCAATATTGGGTGCTTTTAGATGCCTTTGGTAATCCTCCTTTTGTTACCGAAAATGATGAAATCGGTAAAGTAGCCCCAAAGCAGATCCAAAGGGCTGCCCTTTTTAGCTATATCGAATCAGAACTTAAAGCAATTGAGGGTGATTTAGCCAATGCGCGTGGCAACGAATATGGCCGTGCAGATAAAGGCGCTGATTGGGCTTTATTGGCCAGGTTATATTTAAATGCACAGGTGTATACCGGAACTGCAAAGTATACAGAAGCCATTACTTACTCGKGCAAGGTGATTGCTGCGGGTTATAGCTTAAAATCCAATTATATGGATCTTTTTAAAGCGGATAATAACATTAACAATACCGAGAATATTTTAACCATTAATTACGATGGAGTAACAGGTACCAATTATGGAGGCACCACATTCCTGATCAACGCAGGTATTAATGCCGATATGGGTACAGCATCATATGGTGTGCCGAACGGCGGTTGGGGCGGCAACAGGACCCGTCAGAATTTGCCTGCATTATTTCCAGATGCAAATGGAACTTTAGATAAACGCGGTACTTTCTTCGGTGCAAAAAATACAGTTGATGAAATTGGCGTATTTACAGATGGATTGCGTGTTACAAAATTTAAAAACATCATTGGTAACAGCACCATACCTCCATCATTAAACGGAACATTCAGCTCTTTGGATTTTGCCATTTTCCGCTTGGCTGAACAGTATTTAATTTACGGAGAAGCAGTTGCCCGTGGTGGTTCAGGTGGTGATGCAGGGAAAGCGCTCGAATATGTCAATGCCTTACGTCAACGTGCTTATGGCAATGCATCAGGTAATCTGACTCCAGCTGCATTAACCGTCGATTTTTATTTGGATGAGCGTGCCCGTGAATTATACTGGGAAGGTCACCGCCGTACCGATTTGGTGCGTTATGGTAAATTTACCGGTGGTACTTACTTATGGCCATTTAAAGGTGGAGTTAAAGCCGGAACATCTATTCCTGCCTACCGCAACATTTATCCGATTCCAGCGGCAGATTTAATTGCCAATCCGAATCTGGTTCAAAACACAGGTTATTAATCTTAATATTTTAATAAGATATGAAATCAATATTTTTCAAAACCTTGGCCTTTTGCTTTGTAGCACTGTCGCTTTGGTCGTGTAAAAAAGACGAAACACAAACGGTTTCAATTATTGGGGCAGCAGGCACACTTACCGCTTCTACCAATACATTGAGTTTGGTACAGGCAAATGGTGCGCAGGCCGCATTAACATTAAGCTATCCACTGGCTACGTCATCAGGTTATGTGGTGCCAGTAAACTCAACCTTACAGTTCGCGTTAAAGGGCACTAACTTTGCTGCTCCAAAAGAAGTAGTGGTTACCGCAAAAACTTATGCACCAACCGTAACCGAAATCAACAACATGATTTTGGCTTTAGGTGGAAAAGTTGGCGTTGCCGCCCAGGTTGAAGTAAGGTTGAAATCGGGAGCAGCCGTAAACGATTTAACTTACTCAAACGTGATCACTTTAACAGCTACACCTTATTTGGCTTCAGCATGGATTTATGTTCCAGGGGCTTATCAAGGATGGGATCCTGCTACTGCTGACAGTTTAATTTCGCTATCAAGCAATGGTATTTATACCGGAATGATTGCTTATACCGCCGGAAACCTGGAGTTTAAAATCACTCCTGCCAAAAAATGGGATATTGCCTATGGCGATGCTGGTGCGGGTAAAATCAGCAGTAGTGCAGGCGATAACTTAAAATCGCCAGATGCCATAGTAAAACAGGTAACCGTTGATTTAAATGCCAAAACCATAGCTTTTTCAACACCGAACGAATGGTCGATTATTGGAGACGCAACTTTGGGTGGCTGGAACAATGATACCGACATGAAAGTGGTAAATGATGGAAAATCAAATAATTACTCCGTTAAAACAACCTTAACCGCTGGTGCATTGAAATTCAGGTTCAAACACGATTGGACAGTTAATCTCGGTGGTAGTATAACTGCTTTAACCAATAATGGCGATAACATTGCCGTAACCGTTCCCGGAACTTATACCATTACTTTAGATGTAGCCGCTAAAAAAGCTACAATGGTTAAAAACTAATCCTTATTATCTGCCCTGCAGTTACATACTGCGGGGCTTTTTTAAAATCTTTAAAGTTTTAGCATGAACAGATCTCATACCCATCCAAATTATCCGTTTCCAATTCATAATCATACTAATACTTCCTTTTTTAAAAGGATAACAACCATTTTTACCCTACTGGTTGTTTTTCTAACAAACAATCTATTTGCCCAAAAGCTGGAGCGGATAGAACCAATGTTCTGGTTTACAGGCATGCACAACCCTAAATTACAACTGCTGGTGCATGGCGATAATATTGCCAATACCACAGTGGCCTTAAGTTATCCAGGGGTTAAGCTCATTAAGGTAAATAAAGTAGAAAATCCAAATTATCTATTCCTCGATTTAACAATTGCTGCGGCAGCCAAAGCCGGCAAATTCCCGATTAACTTTGTCGTTAATGGAAAAAAAATATTCAGTTACACTTACGAATTAAAAAACCGCGATAGAAGTGCGGGAAGGATTCAGGGCGTAACCAACAAAGATTTAATTTACTTGCTTATGCCCGATCGTTTTTCGAACGGCGATAAAAGCAACGATGTGGTTCAGGGTTTAACCGAAACTGCATTAAACCGCGATAGCATGTACTACCGCCATGGCGGCGATATACAAGGTGTAATCAACCACCTCGATTACCTGAAAGATTTAGGCGTAACTACAGTTTGGATGACACCAGAGGTAGAAAACGATATGCCACAAGCTTCATATCATGGCTACGCAGTAACCGATCATTATAAGATAGATCCACGTTATGGAACAAATGCGCTTTATAAAAAGTATGTAGAGATTGCCCATGCCAAAGGATTAAAAGTGATTAAAGATATTGTACATAACCACATTGGCACCCAACATTGGTTTTATAAAGATTTACCGATGAAAAGCTGGTTAAACCAATGGCCAAAGTATACGCAAACGAGTTACCGCGATCAGACCGTTATGGATGTACACGCCGCTGCGGCAGATCGTAAACAGATGTTAGATGGTTGGTTTGTACCTTCAATGCCCGATTTAAACCAGACCAATCCTTATGTACAGAATTACCTGACTCAAAATCACATCTGGTGGATCGAATATGCTGGTATTGATGGTTTACGTTCCGTTTGTATGCCACCTTAGCGCACGATTTTCTCTATAAAAACCCAAATACCAACTGCATCTTTTTAGATAATCACGATATGAGCCGCTTCTATTCGATGGTTGGCGAAGATTTCGATAAATACAAAATGGGAATGAGCATTCTCTTAACCATGCGGGGCATTCCCGAGATGTATTACGGAACAGAAATTTTAATGAAAAACTTTTCCAATCCCGATGGACTGATCCGTTCCGATTTTCCCGGTGGCTGGGAAGGTGATAAAAAGGATAAATTTATAGCCGATGGCCGTACAGGCAAAGAAAATGAAGCTTTCAATTTTGTTAAAACATTGGCCAATYTCCGCAAGAACAGCGCAGCATTACAAACCGGTAAATTGATGCAGTTTGTACCGCAAGATGATATTTACGTTTATTTCCGCTACAATACAGAACCAAAAGGGACAGTAATGGTTATTGTAAACAACACTGAAAAAGAAAAAACATTAAATACCGATCGTTTTGCCGAAAGAACGGCAGGAATTACAACTGCCAAAAATGTAATTACCGGCGAAAACATCAATTTTCAAAATATAACAGTGCCAGCCAAGACCACTTTGGTGCTCGAATTAAGGTAGAAGGTTGAGGGTTTAAGGCGGAAGGTAATTGCCACTTGCCAAAAAAATGCTACGCCTTGAAACCTGATACGTACTAAAAAATATAATAAAGATGCAAAATAATAGTCATATAGAACCTTCTGCCTTCAACCTTACGCCTTCTGCCTCAATAAAGGCCTGTCTCTTCGATTTAGATGGCGTACTTGTAGATACTGCAGTTTACCATTATAAAGCCTGGAAACGTTTGGCCAATACCATGAGTTTCGATTTTACAGAAGAGCAGAACGAACAGTTGAAAGGCGTTAGTCGGGTAGAAAGTTTAAATAAGATTCTCGTTTGGGGTGGTGTAGATAAAACCGATGCCGAAAAAGAAGAGCTTGCCAGTTTAAAAAACAGCTGGTATGTAGATATGATCACTAAAATGACACCGGCCGAAGTTTTGCCCGGAACGGTTGATTTCTTAACAGCGATTCACAAGGCCGGTTACAAATTGGCCTTGGGCTCGGCAAGTAAAAACTCAGGGATTATTTTAGAGAAGACAGACCTTGCTCATTTCTTCGATGAAATAGTTGATGGAAACATGGTCACCAAATCAAAACCTGATCCGGAAGTATTTTTAAAAGGAGCCGAACTTTTAGGTTTTGCACCTGATGAATGTGTGGTTTTTGAAGATGCTGTTGCGGGTGTAGAAGCTGCAAAAAGAGGCGGAATGAAAGCCATCGGTATCGGCGAAAAAAGCGTGCTTAGCCAGGCAGATGTGGTAGTAAGCGGATTAGACAAATTAACAGTTAAAGATTTAGAGAATTTATAGGCCTATGGCCGTCATTGCGAGGTACGAAGCAATCTTAAAACGAAAGAAATTCAAATCAATTGTGAGGATGAAAGCGCTGAAAGGAGATTGCTTCGTGCCTCGCAATGACGAAAGTAAAAAAGGATGAAAAATTACATTAAAGCAGATGAGTGGAATATTATCGAAGAAGGCTTTGATCCACATTTAAATAAAATTTCGGAAAGTATTTTCAGTTTGGGTAATGGCCGTATGGGCCAACGCGCCAACTTTGAAGAAACTTATACTGGAGATACTTTACCTGGGAATTACGTTGCAGGTGTTTATTATCCAGATAAAACCCGTGTGGGATGGTGGAAAAACGGATATCCGGAATATTTTGCAAAAGTATTGAACGCGGCTAACTGGGTAGGTATCGAAGTAAAAATAGATGAGGAAATCCTTGATCTGGCAACAGCTGAGGTAAGCGATTTTAAACGTGTGTTGAATATGCATGCCGGATACCTGGAGCGTACCTTCACTGCAAAATTAAAAAGCGGTAAAACCTTAAAAGTTAAATCAACCCGTTTTTGCAGCATTGCTGAGGATGAAGTTGGCGCCATCCGTTATAACATTACGCCATTAAATTTCGATGGTAAATTAACATTAACGCCTTTTATTGATGGCGATGTTAAAAATCAGGACAGCAACTACGACGAAAAATTCTGGGATAAGGTAGCGGACGAAATTTCTGGAACAGAAGCTTACATTAAATTAAGAACTAAGAAAACTGAATTTGAGGTTTGTACCGGGAGTAATATTGAACTATATAAAAATGCGGAGAAATTAGACATCAACCCTGAGGCTGTCCACAAAGAGAAATTTGTGGGACAAACTATCTCTCTTAATGTTAAAGCAAATGAAGAGATCACTTTGGTTAAAATCGCAGCGAATTTATCTTCAGAAAATTACCCGAAAGAATCACTTTTAAAAGAAACAAAATCGGTAATTGCCAAAGCATCTGGTAAAGGATTCGATACCTTGTTAAAAGAACAAACTAAAGCCTGGGCGAGCAAGTGGGAAGAAAGCGATATCATTATCGAAGGTGATGTTTCGGCTCAACAGGCCATTCGTTTCAATATTTTTCAGCTTTTTCAAACCTATACTGGTAAAGATGACCGGTTGAACATTGGTCCGAAGGGTTTTACGGGCGAAAAATACGGGGGCTCAACCTATTGGGATACAGAGGCTTATTGTGTGCCGTTTTATCTGGCAACTGCTCCACAGGAAGTGAGCAAAAACCTGTTAGTTTATCGCCATAAGCAATTGGGTAAAGCGATTGAAAATGCAGCAAAATTAGGTTTTAAAGACGGTGCAGCATTGTATCCTATGGTAACGATGAACGGTGAGGAATGCCACAACGAATGGGAAATTACCTTCGAAGAAATCCACCGTAATGGCGCCATCGCTTTTGCCATTTTCAATTACATCCGCTATACTGGTGACGAAAGCTACCTGACTGATTTTGGTTTAGAAGTGTTGATCGGTATTGTCCGATTCTGGAAACAACGCGTTAACTGGAGCAATGATAAACAGCAATATGTAATGCTTGGGGTAACCGGACCAAACGAATATGAGAACAATGTAAACAACAACTGGTACACCAATATTTTGGCTACCTGGTGTATGAAATATGCTACCGAAGCTGCCGGAATCGTGAAAACGCAGCAGCCCGAAAAATACAACAGTCTGTTAAAAAGCTTAAATTTCGATCAAAAGGAATTTACTGACTGGGCCGATATCATCGAGAAAATGTATTATCCACAAGATGAAAAACTGGGCATTTTCTTACAACAGGATGGATATTTAGATAAAGAACAAACTTTGGTGAAAGATCTTCCTGCCAGCGAACGTCCAATTAATCAAAAATGGAGCTGGGACAGGATTTTACGCTCGTGTTTCATTAAACAGGCCGACGTTTTACAGGGATTATATTTCTTTGAAGAAGATTACGATCTGGATACATTGAAACGCAACTTCGATTTTTATGAGCCACGTACCGTACACGAAAGTTCATTGTCTCCTTGTGTGCACAGTATTTTAGCGGCAAAATTAAATGATGAATCACGTGCATACGAATTCTACTTGCGTACYGCCCGTTTAGATCTGGATGATTATAACAATGATACCGAAGATGGTTTACACATCACTTCGATGGCTGGAACCTGGATGAGTGTGGTAGAAGGTTTTGCGGGCATGCGTGTGCGTGATGGTAAATTGCAGTTTAATCCTTTCTTGCCAGGCAAATGGAAATCTTTTTCGTTTACCATCGGCTTTAGGGGAGCTACCTTAAAGATTAATATTACCGAGAACGGTATCAGCATCAAAAACAATGCAGCCATTGATTTAGAAATCGGTATCAGAAACCAGTTTTATAAATTGGCCGGAAATACCGAAATTGAAGTAAATAACGCAGCGTTGGTATGATTGTAGAGGTAAAATGTAAAATGGAAAACGGATGGAGATTTGCCTCGACTGATCGTCATTGCGAGGAACGAAGCAATCTTAATGCGGTAGCCTATATTGTGGCAATTTTCTTTTTACTTATTTCATCACCATCCTTTGCACAAAAACAGCGTACAAAAATGAACGATAAACAGATCGTTATTTATCAGTTATTACCCCGTTTATTTGGGAATAAAAACAGCACAAATACGCCCTACGGTACCATTGAGCAGAACGGTTCTGGTAAGTTTAACGATATTACCGATAAAGCTTTAGATGGTATAAAAGAGCTCAGTGTTAATTATGTTTGGTACACAGGTGCACTTGCCCACGCAAGTTTAACCGATTATTCTGCCTATGGGATTAAACCTGATGATGCCGATGTGGTAAAGGGTAGAGCGGGCTCGCCTTATGCCATCCGCGATTATTACGATGTAGATCCCGATCTGGCTGTTGACGTTAAAAGTAGAATGAAGGAGTTTGAAGCACTGGTGAAAAGAACACATGCCAAAAACTTAAAAGTGCTGATCGATTTTGTGCCCAATCACGTAGCCAGAAGTTATCACTCTTATGCAAAACCAAAAAATATAATCGATTTTGGTGCCCAGGATGATGTAACCAAAGCTTTTAGTGCCAGAAACGATTTTTATTATAACCCTGGCCAGCCATTTGCAGTGCCAACAAGTGGTGCAAAGCAAACACCTATTTCTATTTTACAGGATGGTAAGTTTAATGAAAACCCTGCAAAAGCTACCGGTAACAATGTATTTTCTGCACAGCCTAAATATGACGACTGGTATGAAACCATTAAGCTGAATTATGGCGTAGATTATCAGAATGGCGAAAAGCAATATTTCGATCCCATTCCGCCGGTTTGGCTAAAAATGCGCAATATTTTAACTTATTGGGCCAATAAAGGGGTGGATGGTTTTAGGTGTGATATGGCCGAAATGGTGCCTATTGCTTTCTGGAACTGGGTAATTCCACAGGTTAAAAAAGTGAATCCTGATTTAATTTTTATCGGAGAAGCCTACAACCCAAAAGTTTACAAACAATATTTAGACGAAGGTAAATTCGATTATTTGTATGATAAAGTGGGTTTGTACGATGGACTTAAAAAACTGATCAGAAATGAACCAACTGCAGATGTGGCTGCGATTAAACAGGTGTGGCAGGTAGAAAGTGCTGGTTTTGGCAAACACATGTTGYGCTTTTTAGAAAACCACGATGAAGAACGCATTGCATCAGCAGGATTTGCAGGGAAAGCCGAACTCGCTTTACCTGCAATGGTTGTTTCGGCAACATTAGGCTCGGGGCCGGTGATGCTTTATTTCGGTCAGGAAGTTGGCGAACCTGGAAAAGGTCAGGAAGGATTTGGCGGCGACGACAACAGAACCACTATTTTTGATTATTGGGGTGTTCCCAATCACCAGAAATGGATGAATAATGGCGCTTTTGATGGTAAGCAATTAAGTGAAAACGAGCAGAAATTACGTGCTTACTACCAACAGTTATTAAAAGTTACTTCAACCAGCGATGCCGTAATGAATGGCGAAATTTATGAGGTGCCGGTTACAGGTAATATGAATAAGCACATGTATGCTTTTATCCGTTACTCTGGCAAACAGCGTTTATTGGTAGTGGCCAATTTTGATCGGACACAAACCTTAACCGCCAATATCGAAATCCCTGATCAGGTTTTAAAAGTTAAACATTCAGTTCCGGTTACAGATCTGTTAACAGACAGAAAATTAAATATCCCGGCAGGAACAAGTATACCCGTAACCGTTACGCCCGTTAGCGCACAGGTAATAGCGTTTTAACCACTAGTGGTGCGTCAAGCGGCGTGCGGTTAGCGATTGAACATTAATTGTATAATCAAAATATATAACGCCATGCGCCCTGCGCTTAGCGCTTAAACAATGCAAAATGAGCTTAAAAACAGTATTCGAGAACCCGAAATTAACACTCGTACAGATCATCAACATGAGCGTTGGTTTTTTTGGGATTCAGTTCGGTTGGGATTTACAGCGCGCAAACATGGGCCGTATTTACGAAAACCTTGGCGCTAATCCCGATCAGGTTCCGTTATTGTTTTTGGCCGCGCCCTTAACCGGCTTATTGGTACAACCTATTATTGGTTACCTGAGCGACCGTACCTGGCACCCAAAATGGGGTAGAAGAAGACCCTATTTTATGATCGGGGCCATTGTAAGCAGTATTGCATTAATTTTTATGCCACATAGCAGTGTGTTGTGGATGGCCGCTGGTTTACTTTGGATTCTGGATGTTTTTGGGAATATTGCAATGGAACCTTTCCGCGCTTTTGTTACCGATAAATTACCCGATAGTCAGGTTAACCGCGGGTTCATTATGCAGAGTATGATGATCGGTTTAGGTGGAAGTGTAGCATCAGCATTGCCATGGATTATGAACAACGTATTCCACTTAACCAATACTGCAGAACAGGGGAGTATTCCTGAAAATGTAAAGTTTTCTTTTTATATCGGTGCATTTTTCTTTTTCGCCGCGGTATTGTGGACGGTTTTTACCACTAAAGAATACCCACCTCAGGATGTAGATTTTAAAGAAAAAGTAAAAGAAAGCAATAAAGGTTTTGGTGGTGGTGCGAGAGAAATTTTTCATGCCTTAAGGAATATGCCAAAAAGAATGCAGATTGTTTCTTTGGTGCAGTTTTTTACTTGGCCAGGTTTGTTTTTAATGTGGTTTTATTATACCACAGCCGTTGCCGTGAATGTTTTTGGTGGAAAAGATGCTGCTGATCCGGTTTATGCGCATGGTGCAGATTTTGGAAGTTTAACACTCGCGTACTACAGTGTTATTACTTTTCTTTTCGCACTGGTGCTGCCAAAAATTGCCGATGCGCTGGGCCGTAAAATCACACATGCCCTTTGTTTAATCTGTGGAGCCATTGGTTTAATCAGCGTAGCCTGGGTGCACGATAAAAATATGCTGTATTTATGCATGACTGGTGTGGGGATTGCCTGGGCCAGTATACTTTCTATGCCCTATGCCATGCTGAGCGGTTCTCTGCCCAAAGATAAAATCGGGATCTACATGGGCATTTTCAACTTTTTTATCGTACTGCCAGAGATTATGGCCTCATTAGGCTTTGGTTGGTTAATGCGTAATGTGTTAAATAACGATAGGCTTTTGGCAGTTCAATTGGGTGGGGGTTTAATGATTCTGGCTGCTGTAATCTGTTTTGTATTTATCCGTGAACCAAAGAAAACAGACGAGGTCTTGGCTTCTAAACTTGGGTTAGAAGAAAATAGATCGGTGTAATATTCCGTGGTCTGTGTCCCCACAGACCACTATAATAGTATTTCGGTCTGTGGGGACACAGACCGAGGAGATAAACTGTGCCTGGAAATTGTAAAATCCCTAACCAAATGAAAAAAATAATTTACCTATTGTTATTGGTAGTAGCGTTTAATAGCGCCTGTAAAAAAGCATCTACAGATGTTAGCCTAGAACCAACGCCAACAAATCAAACAGCGGCTTTACCTGCCGGGGCGAGAGATGGCGTGGTATTTATCAACAACGGAACATCGGCGATAGTAACATTATATGCACCAGGTAAAAAGTCAGTCTCGCTAATTGGAGAGTTTAACGATTGGTCTACCACAACGCTAGCTATGAAAAATACACCAGATGGGGGTTATTGGTGGATTCAGGTAGATAATTTAAACCCCAATACAGAATATGCCTACCAGTTTTATGTAGATGGAAACTTAAAAGTTGCCGATCCTTATTGCGAGAAAATACTCGATCCAGATTATGATAAATACATTACTGCAGCAACGTACTCAAACTTAAAAGCCTATCCAGCGGGTAAAACAACCGGTATTGTAAGTGTAATGCAGGCCAATCAGTCAACTTACACCTGGAAAAACACCAGTTTTTCCCGCCCGGCTAAAGATAACCTGGTGATTTATGAATTGTTGATTCGCGATTTTACCACCGATCATAACTACGCCTCAACACTGGCCAAACTCGATTATCTGATCGGTTTGGGCATAAACGCAATTGAGTTAATGCCAGTAAACGAATTTGAAGGTAATTTGAGCTGGGGCTACAATCCGTCGTTTTATTTTGCCCCTGATAAATATTATGGGACTAAAACCGCGCTACAAAACTTTATTGATGAATGCCACGGAAAAGGAATTGCGGTAATTATGGATATGGTGCTAAACCACTCTTTCGGTCAATCGCCTATGGTGCAATTGTATTTTGATGGCGCTAAGCCAACCAATGCTAGTCCATGGTTTAATGTTGATGCAAAACATCCATTTAATGTGGGGTATGATTTTAACCATGAAAATTTGGCTACTAAAAAGTTCTCGAAAGATGTGATGAAATTTTGGATGCAGCAATATAAAATTGATGGTTTCCGTTTCGATCTGTCGAAAGGATTTACACAGAAATCGTCAACTAGTGATGACCAGTTTAGATTGTACGATGCCGGGCGGATTGCAATTTGGAAAGATTATAATGGTTTTATCAAAAGTTTAGATCCTAATTTTTATGTGATTTTGGAGCACTTTGCTGAGGAAGCTGAAGAAAAAGTTTTGGCCGATGAGGGTATGATGCTTTGGAACAACATGAATTACAACATGAACGAAGCAACCATGGGCTGGTTAGATAATTCTAATTTTCAGTGGGGTTTTTATGCCAATCATGGGTTTGCCAAGTCAGAGAATTTGGTTGGCTATGGCGAAAGTCACGACGAAGAGCGATTAAATTTTAAGAATATTACTTATGGAAATGCTTCAGGCAGTTATGTAATTAAAGGAAATTTAGCCACTTCATTAAAAAGAGAAGAATTAACAGCCGCATTTTTATTTAGTATCCCCGGACCAAAAATGATCTGGCAGTTTGGAGAATTGGGTTACGATGTAAGTATCGATTTTAATGGAAGAACAGGCGAAAAACCAATTAAATGGGATTATTACGCCGATCCGAATCGTAAAGCATTATATGATGTTTACGCTAAATTTATCAGATTGAAAAAGAACAATACCATTTTTAATTCAACAAGCTCAACCTATAGTCTTGCTGGTGGAATCAAGTTCATTAAATTAACAGAAGGTGCGAATACGGTTGTAGTGGTTGGGAATTTTGATGTAGTGCACCAGATAGCCAATATTGATTTTGGTTCATCAGGAACTTGGGTGGATGCGGTTGGAAGCAGCATAAACCTTTCATCAAATAGCTATAACAGAACTTTAGCACCGGGAGAATATCACATTTTCAGTAAAACAGCTTTAAAGTAAAATCGTTGGTCGGAATTTGTAATCCCGTCCTCCTTAGAACTAAGGATTTTTAATCCTTTGGCAGATTGTCAATAAACTGTAATAAAATCGAGATTATAAATCTCCACCAACAAACTTTTTTCACATTGATAAAAATCGGCGCGTAATAATCTTGTTGTTTTTAGTTAATATTGCGATAACAACTAACAGGCTAATGAACAGTAAACTAGCGCATCACTTATTATGGGAACGGTTACGGGTTGGCGATAAAGATGCGTTTTTTGACCTTTATTCAGCACTTTATTACTCGCTCGTAAATTTCGGGATCAGGGTTTGTGCCGATGCCGATACTTCAAGTGAAGCTACCGACCTTGTTTTTACCACCATTTGGGAGAAACACGAAAGCCTAACCCGTGTTGATAATGTTGAAGCCTATCTGCGTACCTTCCTTAAACGCAAACTGCTCAGAATATTAGAAAGAAAGCGTAAAATTAACGATGCACTTTTTAATGCAGGGGCCGATGGCGATTGGATGGAAATGAGCTACGAAGAGTTTATTGTTAAGGTACAAAGCGACGAACTGGTACAACATCAGCTCAAAAATGCGCTAGAAAAATTAACCTTCCGTCAAAAACAGTTGATCCATTTAAAATTTTTTGACGGACTAAGCTACGAACAGATTGCCGAGCAGAGCAACCAAACCATAAAAACGGCATATAATACCATCTACGACGCCCTTAAAATCCTAAGGAAAGAATTTAATGCGTAAATCTCCGCATTTCGTCATCTCGATCGCAGCGCAGCGGAATAGAGAGATCTTTTGCAGTTAGTTCAATTCCTTTATAAACTTCTGATTTGGGCAGAAAATCTGCGTTAACGATAGGAGCGGCATCCTTTTGGTGTCATCCTGAGCCCGTAAAAGGAAAGCCAAAAGATACAGCGGATAGCGTGTTAAAACGTCCAAAAAATTAATACTTAAAACTTCTGAAGCCTTTCTATCCTCACAGTCTGCCAGTTTGAGATAGTGGATTTTATATTTTGAAAAACGAACATTCCTGTCTCCGTAGGTGCTGTAGTCCCGTTATGCACTCCAATCTTTTTATTGCAAATAAACGTTATAGTTAATATGGTTTTTAAGCAATAAAAAGGATTTCCGTTACTACCAGGTTTAGGGAACTGGGTGTGTGGTTCTTGGCATTTAATCCTTCTGCTCCCTGCAACCTTCAATAGTAATACAGCCTCGGCCACCTAAACCTGATAGGAGCGATATGAAATAAAGCGGATAGCAGGACTATCAAACCCAAATGCTTCTGTAATTGCTTTCGCAGAAAAAAAACATAAAAACTGCTTGAACCTTGAGCGGATTAACTCCTTTGTATTTCTTAATCGGCATTCCTACAAATTAAATTTCTTCGTTCTATCTATATTCAGGGCACATATTCCGCTATCTTAAAAAAAAGTTAAAATTTCCTTAGGAAAAAGTAAAGCTTTTGGGCACTGATATATAAAAGGCAAATTAGAATGGTTGATAGAAGTAAATTCAATGCAGAAGATTTTCTTGTCGATAGTACTTTTCAGCAGTATTGTGCTGAAACAGATAAGCTTTGCGTTGGATATTGGGAGAAGTACATTAATGCCCACCCTGAGCAGGCTGTAGTAATTGCAGAAGCAAAAAAACTTTATGTGATATTGAGCGGGAATAAACGCCCATTAAATAAACAAACAGAAAGCCTGAAGGAAAGTATGTTTCCAGCAGAAAAAGTAGTTAAACTGAACCGTTATTTATGGCTTAAAATAGCTGCAGCATTAGCTTTAGTGCTTGGCTCAGTATTGGTTTATAACACATACTTTAAGTATAACAATACAAAAAATGCTGTAACGGAGGTTTACACCTTTACCACAAAAAGTGGTGAGCGTAAAAAAATTAAACTTCAGGATGGAACATCTGTATTATTAAACGCAAAAAGTTCTTTATCTATAACCAAAGGTTTCAACGATCAATTCAGAGAGGTTACCCTAAGGGGTGAGGCTTTTTTTGATGTGGCTCACGATAAAAATAAACCTTTTAAAGTGCACACGGCCGATTTTAACATCAATGTACTGGGTACTGCTTTTAATGTGAAAGCATATCCCGATGAAACAACTTCAGAAGCAACTTTAATCCGTGGCTTAATTACCATGGAAGCCGTAAATGGAAATGGCGGAACCATTACTTTAAAACCAAGTCAGAAAGTTACTTTTTATAAGAGCGTTGCTCCGCAACAAAAAAGCAAATTGCTTAAACCTACTGCTTTACAGCCCGAAATTACCATTAACCATTACACAAAGATTAAAGACAGCACCATTGTAGAAACCGCCTGGACGCAGAACCGGATCGAAATATACGATCAGGATTTTGATGAGATTAGGAATGTTCTAGAAAAATGGTATAACGTAGAAATCAGATTTACAGATCCTTCAATAGAAAAATACCGCTTTACAGCGACCATAACAAACGAAAGTATCGAACAGGTTTTACAAGCTTTAAAAGACACTGAAAATAATTTTAAATATGAGATAAAAGGAAAACAGGTAACCATCTCGAAATAGAAAGAAAAAAGGACGGTGTTGGAGCACCGCCCTTAACAATTTCTCTTTTGATTAATTAATGGCAGTTTATGCGCAAACAGATTGCTGCCAAGAACTTTATGCAACCAAAAAAACAAAAATATGATTTATTATTACTTACTGCAAGGGCGCCCAAAATATAAAGCGCTTCTAAAATTCATTATGCTAATGAAACTAGCCTGTATTATGGTTTTCATTACCTGTCTTAATGTTTCGGCATCGGTTTTTTCTCAGGAAAAAATTTCTTTGGATGTTAAGAAAACAAAACTGGCCAGGGTATTACAGATTATTGAGCAGCAAAGCAGTTACCATTTTGTTTACAGCTCTTCTTACGTACCGGTAAACAAGGATGTAAGCATTACTGTAACCAATACTTTGGTAACAGATGTATTGGCAGCCATTTTAAACAGAACCAACCTGAAATATTCTGTTTCGGATGGTGGCTTAATTGTAATTAGCAAAAATAAAGAAGTCCCGATTTCAGGAACCGTTAAAGATGCCCTTGGAGGGGTTTTGCCTGGCGCAAGTGTTAGGGTAAAAGGAACAGGCATTGGTACTTCTACCGATGTGAATGGTAAATTTGCATTAAATGCGCCTGAAAATGCAATTCTGGTAATTTCTTATGCTGGTTTTCAAACCAAGGAAATTGCCATCGGTTCGCAGACCAATATCGATATCGTATTATCAGAAGATACCAAACAGCTTACCGATGTGGTGGTTACTGYTTTGGGTATCAAAAAAGAAAGAAGGGCCTTAGGTTACTCTGTTACGCAAGTTAGTGGTGAAACGCTAACCCAGGCAAGGGAAAATAATGTGGCCAACTCTTTGGTTGGTAAAGTGGCTGGTCTGGATATCAGTTCTACCTCTGGTGGCGCGGGAGCAGCAACCAGTGTAACCATCCGTGGTGTTTCTAGTTTAAGTCAAACTAATCAACCCTTATATGTAATTAATGGGGTGCCGATGGAGAATAAACCGGTGGGTTTAAATAATCTCAATGGCAATGGTAACTCTGGCGGCCAATACGATAATGCTCCAGATTTAGGAGATGCTGTTGGGAACTTAAATCCTGACGATATTGAAAGTATTTCAGTGCTGAAAGGTGCAGCAGCATCGGCATTGTATGGCTATCGTGCAAAAGCAGGTGTAATTTTAATTACCACAAAAAGTGGAAAGGGAAACAGCATAGAATTTAATAGTAATTATGTAGCAGAACAGGTTATGGACAGAACCAACTGGCAATATGTTTATGGACAGGGAGCCAATGGTGTAAAGCCCGTTGATGCCGCTGCAGCGGCACAGGTGGGTGGTTCCAGCTGGGGAGCAAAATTAGATGGATCTAATGTAATCCAGTTTGATGGTGTTTCCAGACCTTATACTGCACAGAAAAACAACATCGAAGATTTTTACCGTACTGGGGGTACATGGTCTAATACTGTGGCATTGAACAAAAGTTTTGATGGCGGTACCATCCGCTTATCAGCTAACGATGTTCATAATAATTCGGTTGTTCCAAATTCAGGTTTAAGTAGGCAGTCTTTTAATTTTACAGGTACTTTTAATCCGGTTAAACGCTTAACTATCGATGCCCGCATGAATTACATTTTAGAGCAGGCGAAAAACAGGCCAATGGTTTCAGACGGTGCAGGTAATGCCAATTATAATGTTGCTTTTTTACCAACAAGCGTAAGCGTAAATGATCTTAAGCCATGGAAAGACGCAAWTGGCAATGAAATCCAATACAATAAAGGCAATGCTTATGCAACCAATCCTTGGTTCGCTGCAAACGAGTTTGTAAACGATACCAAACGCGACCGTTTAATCAGTTCGTTCAGTGCTAAATATACTTTTGATAGTGGGCTGTTTTTACAGGGGCGTGCCGGACGTGACGCCTATACTGACAGCTATAAAAACGTGGTACCATCAGGTACCGCTTATTATGCACCCGGTAAAATTGTAGAACAGGCAACTAAGTTTGCCGATGTGAATGTGGATGTTTTAGTAGGTAAACCTTTTAAAATAGATGAAGATTTTGCTGTTACACCGAATGTTGGAGCGAGTTATCGTAGAACAAACGTTAATCAGACAACAAACAGTGGGGCAGATTTTGCAGTTTTCGGTGTTTATAATATTCTAAATGCCAAGAATAAATCTGTGGCATATGTAGCATCCGTAGCCGAAACCCAATCTGTATATGGTACTTTAGAACTTGCCTATAAAGACATTTTTTATTTAACAGGAAGTGGTCGTACCGATTGGTTCTCTACGTTGGCAACGCCAGGTAAAGACAATAAATTGAGTGTATTTTACCCGTCGGTTAGTGGCTCATTTGTTTTCTCCGAACTTTGGAAACCATCTTTCTTAACTTTTGGTAAAGTGAGGGCTGGCTACGCAGTTGTTGGTCAGGCAACAGATCCTTATCAAACTTTATTAACTTACAGTTTAAGGAGTGAAGTGTTAAATGGTTTGCCGTTAGGCACTATTTCTAATGTAAATATTCCAAATTCGGCATTAAAAGCATCAAAAGCAACCGAATTGGAAGTTGGTACCGAAATGCGTTTTTTAGGAGATCGCTTGAACCTCGATCTCACCTGGTATAAAAAAACCTCTAAAGATGAAATCACCTTTGTTACTACATCGACATCAACCGGTTATAGTGGAGCCGTTTTAAATTCTGGTAAGATCGAAAACAAAGGTGTTGAATTATTGCTATCCGGACAGGTGTTAAAAAGTAAAGATTTTGTGTGGACATCATCTTTAAACGGATCTTACAATGATAATAAAGTAATTTCTCTTGCTGATGGTGTAACCTCAAACCTTATTGCAACCTCACGGCCAGGTGTTGGCTTTTTACAAAACATTCCAGGCAAAGCCGCCTCGCAGGTAATGGCATATGATTACAAATATGATGCGGCAGGAAAAGTCATGCTTGGTGCAAACGGTGCACCTCAACGAGGCGATCTTGTTGCATACGGTTCTGCTTACAATAAATGGTTTGCCGGTTGGAACAACGAGTTTAATTATAAAGGTGCAACATTATCATTTTTGATTGATGGTAAATGGGGAGGAAAAGTATTCTCTGCTACTGATTATTATGGCTATGTGTTCGGTTTGCATCAAGCTACACTGGAAAACCGTGAGGCCTTGGGCAATACCGCAGCAACTTACTATCAGCTGTCAGCAGATAATGTTTCAAATAAATTTGTACAGGATGCCAGTTTCATTAAGCTCAGACAGATGACCTTAGGTTATAACTTTCCAGCCAAAATGTTCAAGAACAAAATACATGGTTTAAATGTAAGTTTTGTCGGTCGAAATTTATTTATCCTGATGAAAAAGACGGATAACATCGACCCTGAGTCCAGTTACAATGCTACTTTTCCAGGATTGGAACTAGGTGGTGTGCCGCCGGTTAGAACATTTGGCGTAAACCTTAGTGTGAAGCTTTAATTTTAAACAGACAGAACAATGAAAACAAACATATTAAAAAAATATAGCCTGTTACTTTGTATCGGCATGTTAATAATCTCTGGTTGCACCAAAGATTTCGAAGATATCAATACCAACCCTTCTGCATATGGGGCAGCTACTTTCGATCCTAATTTTACCTTAACTACCGCTCAGCTTACTTACACTGGGAGCATCGATTTCGCTTACGATACCTGGAGAGGGAATTTGATTTATTCATCTACTATGATGCAGGGGCTTTCTACTGTTGTAAGCTATTGGGCAGGAGATAAGTATCTGCTTAATGAAGGTTATACTGCAGCTTATTGGGGCAGTACCTCCGTTGGTGCTTATGTAGAACAAGTTAAACCTATTGTTGATATTGTTGAATTTACAAAAGGATCTTCCAAGTATAATAACGTACGCCAGGTTGCACGTTTATGGAAAGCTTTAATTTTTGAACGTATTACCGATCTGTATGGTGATGTGCCTTATTCGGAAGCAGGACAAGGTTATTATACAGGTAATTTAGCACCTAAATATGATAAGCAACAGGCAATTTATACCGATTTATTAAAAGAGGTAGAAGAAGCAACAAATGCATTGGATGTGAATGGTGATAAGGTTACTGGAGATGCCATTTATAAAGGAGACATCAATAAATGGAAAAGATTCGGTAACACTTTATTATTGCGTATAGCCATGCGCTTAACCAAGGTTGATGAAAATACAGCTAAAGCCTATGCACAAAAGGTAATTGGTAAAACCATGGCCAGCAATGATGATAATGCCTTCGTTAAACACGATGTATCAGGCGCAAGGGTTACGCAGAACCGCAACAGTCAGGTATTGGCTGGCGATGGTGGACAAGAAAATTATTATGTGAAGTGGTCACAAAATTTTATTAATAAATTAAAATCAGCAAACGACCCACGTTTAGGAAAAGTTGCCGTTACAGGGCTTTTTCTTGATGAAAACACGAAGACACAAAATCCTAATTACAGTTCCGACCCACTTGTTCAAAAAGGAATGCCTAACGGGAAAGATTTAAGTGGTATTGCTGGTAGGGATATTAGGCAAGATGCTTCTTATACAACTTTTCCTGCTTATTCATCACCTAACCCGGCAATGATTAAGAAAGATGGTATTACCTTTATCTTAACTTATACCGAAAGTGAATTGTTATTGGCAGAAGCTGCGCAAAGATGGGCAATTGGTGGATCAGCCGCGGCCCACTATGCTAATGGTTTATCTGCTGGTATCACTTTCTTATCTCAATACGATGCCAGTCTGGCGATATCAAGCACTGTAGCCGATGCCTATGCCATTGCCAATCCGTACATCGCAGCTAATGGTTTGGAAATGATTAATACCCAATATTGGCTACACACATGCACCATGTTGGATTTTTACGAAACATGGTCTAATTGGCGCAGGTCTGGATTCCCGACTTTAACGCCTGTGGTTTATCCTGGGAATGCTACTAACGGAACTATTCCCCGTCGTTTCCCTTATCCAGTAGAGGAAGCAGCTAAAAATGGTGTTAACTACAAGGCCGCTTCCGCAGCTGTACCAGGTGGCGATAACCTTGCAGGTAGAGTTTGGTGGGATAAATAATTTATATCATCCCGGTTTTTTACCAGCCGACATTGCTTATGCAGTGTCGGCTTTTTTATTCAATTGGTTTCTATTGCATTTTCATCAAACGTTTGCGCAAAACTTACTTGAGCGTATAAAGAAGTTTAGTTTATCTTTAACTCATAAGTGTATCATCTTCAGTATTAAAACTGTAATGTGCTTAACGGAATACGCTAAACGCAAATTATAATAATTCATCATTTACACATGAAAAGCATTCTATTTACTCTTGGTTTCGTTATTGTCATTCAAGGTCTTTTATTCGGTCAAACCGACAGCACGGTTATTCAATCAGTACCTAACATTAAAGAAATAAAGGCCGGCGACAAGAAAATTATTTTTCCCGAAAGCCCAAAAGGTTATTCCTTGGTATTTAAGGGAAGTAATCGTGAACCAATAGTAAATCCATCTGGCGATATTAATACCCCACTGGTTGCAACAAATGTCAACTTGTACTTCGAGCTGATTAGTCAGGTAAGTGATTCGATACGGTATGATGTATCTAAACAGATCGTTGTGCCTGGGAAATTTTCAGACGGTGGCATTAACCCACAACCTTTTGTAATCCCCGCTTTACGCGAATGGCATGGTGGTAAAGGCAATTTCTCTTTAACGGCCACCAGTAGAATTGTTTTAAATACAGCGAATGAGAAACGGCTGCAGAACGCTGCCAGCATTTTAAAACAAGAGTTGAAAGATCAGTTGGGTTTTAACCTGTTAATTGTGAAAGGTAAGGCTAAAAAAGGCGATATTTTTTTATCGTTAGGTGCAACAGATAAAAGCATTGGCGAAGAAGGATACTACTTTAATGCAGATGAATATATTACCATTAGTGCAGTAAAATATCAGGGATTATTCTGGGGAACCAGAACTTTGCTACAGTTATTGGAACAGAAAAATTCCATTCCAAAAGGGCTGGCAAGAGATTACCCTGAATTTAAAGTACGCGGATTTGTGCTCGATGTTGGCCGTAAGTTCTTTAGTTTACAGTTTTTAAGAGATTATGTGAAATTCATGTCTTACTACAAATTGAACGATTTTCAGATCCACCTAAATGACAATGGCTTTAAAAAATACTTCAATAATAATTGGGCTGATACTTATTCGGCTTTCCGTTTGGAAAATACAACCTACCCAGGGCTGACGGCAAAAGATGGTTCTTATACCAAAAAGGAATTTATGGCGCTACAACAGTTAGCCGATAATTATGCGGTCCGCATTATTCCAGAAATTGATGCACCGGCGCATGCGCTGGCCTTTACCAAGGTAGTCCCCGAAATTGGCAGTAAAGCATATGGTATGGATCACCTCGATCTCCATAATCCACTTAGTTATACGGTTATGGAAAATGTATTTAAAGAATATATTTCTGGTAACACACCAGTGTTTACGGGTAAAGCGGTTCACATTGGTACAGATGAATATGCTAAAAAAGATGCAGAAGTTTTTAGGGCTTTTACCGATCGCATGATTAAATATGTAGAAAGTTTTGGAAAAGATGTTAGGCTGTGGGGAGCATTAACACACGCAAAAGGTACCACTCCTGTAAAAGTAGAAAATGTGGTGATGAACACCTGGTATAACGGTTATGCCAACCCTGTTGAAATGAAGAAACTGGGCTATAAGCAAATCAGTACGCCTGATGGATGGCTATATATTGTACCTGCAGCAGGCTACTATTATGATTACCTGAACATTAAAAATCTTTATAACAAATGGACCCCTTCTATGATCGGAAATGTTCAGTTTACACCTGGCGATCCTACTATATTAGGTGGCTCTTTTGCCGTGTGGAATGATATTGTAGGCAACGGAATTACAGAAAAAGATGTACATGACAGGGTATTTCCCGCCATGCAGGTATTAGCACAAAAGATGTGGGGAGGAAGTAATACAACTTTAACCTTCGACGATTTTAACGTTTTGAGCAAGAAGATAGGTGAAGGCCCATCATTAAACATAAGTGGAAAGCTATCTAAAAACGATGCACCATTTACAGCCCAGTTTAATTTCGATAAAAAGGACAAACAAATCAAAACTACTGATGCAACTTATACAGAAGGATATTTAAAGAACGCTTTATCATTTTCAGGAAARGATAGTTATGCCAGGTTACCATACGCTGAAATAGGTTATAATTATACGGTTTCTTTTTGGGTAAACCCTGCCAGTAACAATTTGGATGGTGCGCTGTTATTCAAATCGCCTAACGCTACTGTAAAATTAAAACAGACAGGTACGGGCAAACTTGGGTTTTCAAGGGAAGGTTATGATATCGATTTTGGATATGCTTTGCCCGAAAATAGCTGGACACACGTGGTCATAACCGGAACCAATAAGGGCACCAGTCTTTATGTGAATGGTAAACTCGAAAAACGATTGTACGATAACTGGATCACGTTTACAGACAAAGACAAAACGAAAGTGCGTAAATCGGAAACTTTGTTTTTTCCGCTTCAAACAGTTGGCGGATTTAAAGGAAAGTTAGATGAATTGCAAGTTTGGAACAAGGTATTGTCAGATGAAGAGATTCTGGCCTTAAAGTGATAAAAAAGAATTAAACAATAACCCGTCTCGATTAAATCAGTTTTTATTAGCCGATACCGCAAATGCGGTATCGGCTTTTTTGTCTCCCGTATTTTGAATAATATTTTAAGCAAACGTTTGTGCTGTGTCGGTTTTAGACTTTGTTTTCTTAGGCTTAAAGTAGATTCAAACTGTAATATTAAACAGTCGTAGTTGTTTGATTTAGTTATTTTCTGTGATTTTGTATTTGCTTATTAATCAAACGTTTGCGCGTAGGTTTAGCGAGGCATCTCCTCAACAAAGCATTATCTTTAACTAACAAGCTACTGTAATCTCACCTGTAATTTAATAGTTATTCACTTTTACTACCGCGTAAGATTGTAGTTGTATTTTCTGGCGCTATACACAAATGATTTTTAATTAATATTTAACCCATTTAAACCAAAGAAAATGAAAAAAACAATTGCTTTACTTGTAGCTTCTTTAGCTTTTACAGTTTGTCTGTTTAGTAGTTTTACGCCCGAAAAAGTTGCCCTTTCCCCTAAAAAGGTTATGCGCCGGGGTGTAGTTACGGTTACAAAAAATTTCACGACCAGTAATGGCCTGGCTGCAGTGGCAACACTTCAGTATACCACCGGGCAGGTTTATTCGAGCATTACAGTAAGCATAGAAGGAGAGGGCAACGTTCCGCTAACTTCGGTGTCCCATTCCTCAGGCCCAATTTATGCCGATACTTTTGAAGGTTATAAGGCCGGATCTTATTATGAATATTTTGTAGATGTATTGGTAACCGGAAACCCGACTATTGGCTGGCAAATTTCAGATGCAAGCGCCGAAGCGGTGGTGATTTAAATCGCCAGCCTAAATAAAGAGTCTACTGCTTCATTGCAGCAGTTTTTTGCAGAACCGGCATTGCCAAAAGCAGTGCTGGTTTTTTTTATGGTAACATTTCTAATGCGCTTTTTGATTAACGCCACAATAGTTTGATATTTAGAAACCAAACTCAAACAATGAAATTCAGATTTATACTCGCTACATTTTTAAGCATGGGCATTTTTGCATATGCACAACAAGAACCAAGAAAAAGCCAATCTAAAGAAACCGTAACCACTACCCAGGTTACCGTTAAAGATGAACCTAAATCTTCAGCAAACGAAAGGACAATTAAAGTAGAAAGTTCTGTTGTTACCAATCATACTGTAAATATCGATGGCAAATCCGTTCCTTATAAGGCCACAACAGGTACATTACCGGTTTGGGATGAAGACGGAAAACCGATTGCAGGCTTGTTTTATACTTATTACGAACGCAGTGATGTGCAAAATCGCGATAAACGACCTTTAGTAATCTCTTTTAACGGCGGCCCGGGTTCAGCTTCAGTTTGGATGCACATCGCCTATACTGGCCCTGTGGTTTTAAATATTGATGACGAAGGTTATCCTGTGCAACCTTATGGTTATAAAGAGAATCCATATTCTATTTTAGATGTTGCCGATATTATTTACGTCGATCCGGTTAACACTGGCTATTCAAGAGCGGTGAGTAAAGATATTCCAACCAATAAGTTCTTTGGAGTACGTGCCGATATTAAATATCTGGCTGAGTGGATCAATACTTTTGTAACCCGCAATAACCGATGGGCCTCTCCAAAATTTTTAATTGGCGAGAGTTATGGTACCACACGCGTTTCGGGTTTGGCTTTAGAGCTGCAAAACAGTCAATGGATGTATTTAAACGGTGTGGTTTTGGTTTCGCCAACAGAACTTGGTATTGAGCGTAGTGGCCCTGTTGATGCGGCTTTGCGTTTGCCATATTTTGCAGCTACAGCCTGGTATCATAAGGCGCTTGCGGTCGATTTACAAGGCAAAGATTTAACAGCCATGCTTCCTGAGGTTGAAAATTTTACCATTAATG
>NZ_JBFTQI010000010.1:0-21278 GCF_056398925.1 Pedobacter sp. 01T416_2 | reverse complement strand
GTTGTCCTATCAGCTCGATAGTGCCCCGTTTAACATTTATCTGATAACAGATTTCGAATCTTTTTAATACCCCTGCAAGTGTGATCTCCACATCTCCCTTAACAAAACTATTCAGACCTTCGGAAGGGATTTCTTTTAAGGACAGGAATTTGATCCTTAGGACTGGAAACCTGTTTTCCTGCAGTGTATTGAGTAGTTGTTTAGTCATCATCGCACTCTTACAATCAAAATTTTTCAGCTCCAGATTTAAGGTTCCTGAAAGCGCAATATGGTCTGTTTTATCTTTCGAAACCAGAACGGTATCGGTTTTGGGATACCGCAGGATTACACAGGAAAAGCGGTTTATATTGGTGGATCCATTAACAGTGAGCATACTGTTTTCACTCACTACCCATCTTGAGGTAGTTTTGGTTTCCCCTGCAGGTCTCAAGCCGGCCGATAGCAAAAAAAGGATAATTAACAGTGGCTTCATCATGATTTTTAAAGGCCGGAACAAAATCGTTCCAGCCAAATAGTTTATTGGCTAAAATCCTACAACAGCCTGGATTACATAACCTTTGAATTTTCCTCCGCTTCGGAAATCCGCAGTTGGGAAATCTTTATATTTCTGGCTCACATATTCGCCTTTTAACAATATGTTTTTGGTCATAAACCATCCCGCAGCAATGGCAATGCGGTCTATTTTTACATCATTATTATAAGTTATTGCAGGTGTTGTTCCGGCAGCTGGCACATTAGCCATTGCGGCGGTAACTACATTATATTTTGCACCAATAAAGAAATTTTCTGTCTTTCCGAACCTATAAACGCCATCTATTGCCATCTGCTCGGCTCCTCTGCTACCTACCTCCGTTTTTGATCTCCCCTTTGCGTTTTCATAAGTTGCAAACAGTTCTAGCCCCTGAAATTTTATAAACGCGTTTAGTTGAAGGGCATTGACTTTTTTGGTAAAACCGGGGTTAAACCGTCCGGAGAAAGCATTAGTAGTATTTACTGCGCCAACTTTTTCCAGCACCATAAAATAGTTAGACCCGGTACGGTCGCCGCCATATAAGGTCTGTCCGCCTGAACTGTTATTGCTATAATAAGAGGCTGCAAAACGCACCCTCAAATCACCGTTCAATTGTTTATCAAAGCCGCCTTTTATATAAACGGCTGGTGATTTGTGCACATTTGCATCCTGGGGAGTCGCGATCAGGCTATCGATATTACCTTTGATCATTCCATTTGAAACACCGATTAAACCAAACAGCGCATTTTTTCTTACTAAAACTTCGCCGCCTATTTCAGTTGTAAAACCATCCATGATGTAATTTTCAATAAAAGGATTGTAGATCGTTTGCCCGCCATCCGACCTGCGGAAATGCTGATCGCCATAGTTGATTTCCATGTGCCCGATTTTGATGGTTGTTACCGACATAATATCTTCCCACAGTTTGCCTTTAAACGGCAGTTTATCAAACTGTATATATCCACCCTTCACCCAGGTTTCGTTGTGGTGGCGGGAAGAAAGATAGCTCGTGAGGTTCAGCCTGATCCCATCTGAGAGTTGTACATCCATGAACAGATTGGCATTGGCAGTATTAAAACCAGGGGTCATTTTATATAGTCCGCCCGATGTGTTTTCGTGTTTCAGCCCTTGAAAAGACTGGGTAAATCCCGCACCAAAACGGACTTTTATTTTATCAAACCCGGCATTGCTATCTTTGGGTGCTTCAAAAACATTAATACCGGATTTATCATAAGGCCTAAGATTGGAAACCTGTGCCTGTACCCCAAAGCTATACAAACTCGTAATTGCTACCGCTAGGGCAGAAACTCGTGTAAATTTATTTTTCATGATTTTATCTTAGTGATGAACTGTTATTTTGCTACTGATGCCTTAACATATTCGAACTCGAACCGGACAACGAGGTTGTTCCCCACCTTCATTGTGCCAAGCATAAAACTTGGTGGTTCAATACCATAATCGGTTAGCATTAATTGCTCGTTGCCATGGCAACTGATGGAACCATCTGCATTTACCAAAGCCATTACCTTCATTGAAAGGCTCTGTGTTTTCCCGGCAATAGTCAGAATTCCTGTTGTCTGGATAGCATACCGTTTTGCCTGTACCATGGTAACTGTTGCAAAAGTGAGCTGATAGCTTATCTTAGGAAACTCAGCTGCGTTAAGCGTTTTATAGGTACGGCTGTCCATAGCAGATTTACCGCTTTTGAGGCTCTTTGCTGCCAGGGTAAATTTTAGGGCTGTTACGTCCGTCATTTCACCACGGGCATTGAAATTAAATGTACCTGTGCTTTCGAACTGTTTGGATGTCATCGACCAATCGTGAACATTGGATGTGCCCGTTACCTTAACTGAACTGCTGGCTGTTTGCGAAAGCTGATATGTTGTTTGCGCCACTGTAACCAGCGGGAAGAGCATAAACAATAGGATGATAGGCCTGATTTTTTTCTGGAATATGTTAAATGTTTTCATAGCAGGGTTATTGGATTAAACTGTTGGTCAAACCTACCCTGTTCTGCGTCAAATTTTGTGAGGCGCACCAGATTGAAAACTGATGGTCGTCACTTTTCAACCACATCAACATCCTGAAAATCAACAATAATTTATAAAAAGGGCTTTTCGGCTAAAGTTCACCTGATTCCGCTCCAAACGGTAGCCTCAACTATTTGCCATGCAGTATTAAAGGTATCTTAAAGATTGACCAAAATATATCCAATCAGGCCAGGTCGGACCTATTCATTTTTAAGCAGTCTACTGCCTCTTTTAATCAAAACTCAGCGATCAGCTTTTGTCCTTTATTGAGATAAACCTCATATACTCCGTCTATTTTATTCACGTTTTTGACGTTCCACTTTGGTGTTTTTCCCATAAAATTATCTTTAATGCGAAGTTTCCCACTTTTGCCTGCTGTAATACTGAACATGAAAATCTTTTTGTTTTTTCTGATACCCGATACCATATAACCGCCTTCGGCCCTTAGGTTTGAAAAAGAAACATCTGCCCATTTTTGAGGTACAGCAGGAAAGATCCTGATCACGCCGGTATGTGGCTCGCCGGGTGTAACACTCCAGCTTTGCAGCAACATTTCGTGTACAGCCTGCGAGGCCAGAAAATTACCTTCTAAAGTAAATGGACGATAAGTAAAACCCGAATAGCCGCTTTTGGTCTGATCGCCGTTTGCATGAAATCCATTCCGCAGCACGAAAGCTTTAACAAAAATATCGAGGTTTTTAACGGCCGCTTCACCATCTCCTACTCTTGCCCTCAGGCAGCTCATCCACGAGAAACTATAGCCTACCCAGGCACGGGTACCGAGTTTATCCCAACTTTTCATGGTAGGTTCAATTATCTCCTGGTCTTTTTTACCACTTTCGGTATTGATCAGATTGAAAGGATAAATGCCGATGATATTGGATAAATGCCTGTGGCTGGTACTGAGTTCATAGTTGGCATCTAAAAGTAAGGTGCCATCGGCTTTGGTGTGAAAATCGCCCAAAGCTAAAGCTGCATCTGCCCATTTCTTACTTTCTGTAATTTTACCGCATTCCAATGCCATTTCTTTTAACGAAAGAAAGAGCATTTTTAAACTCATCAGGTCGTAATTGCTATTGGGTGTTAACCAGGCTTTCGGACTATTGTCAAAAATTTCAGGGGAGGATGAAAGCGGCAATTTTAACAAACCAGTGCTGTCCTTTTTCAATAAAGCCAACATGCATTCGCCAACTTCAGCGCTCCATGGATAAGCTTTTTCTTTTAGAAACTGATCATCGGCCGTATACAGCCAATGCAGGTAGAACAAATGTGCACTCCAGGCACTCATAGATGGCGACATGCTGTATTGTCCCCAGCCACCTAAAGGCTGGCCGGAATACGACATTACGCCAGGACAGGCTAAACCGCCTGTTCCATAAAAATCTCTGGCAAAGGCCCTAAAGAAATCACGGCGAGCCCAAAGAAAATTGAGGTAAGAAGCGCCTTCATCATATCGCCCCGATTCCTGGTAGGCCATATAAGTCATCTGTGTATTAAGGTCATTGTGGTAATCGCCTTTCCAAGGTGGCAAAGCACCATTATCGGCTGTCCAAACACCTTGCAGTGGCATTGGTGGGGCATTTAAACGTGAAGCCGCACCATAAAAATATTGTACCAGGTTATATTGTTTTTGAATAGCCGTATCAGGTATTGTTACACTCGATTTCTCCCAAAATGTTCTCCACCATTTTACATGGGGTTTGCGCATGGCTAGATAACCTTTGTTTAATGCCTTGGTACAACGCTCGCGTGCCAGGGCTAAAGGATCCTTTGTATCTTGTGTTGACGTAATGGTTAGGGCAAGTAAAGTTTCATTACCATTTTTTTTAGTCTCTACATATACACAATACCGAAGTCCTTCTGATGCATCCTGAATATACCATTGTGCATTACCATTCTTCCCGTGTATTGCATCGGGGTAACCCAGTTTGTTTACAGAACCACCACTGCTTGGCCCGGCCTGTCCTTTTTTGTTGTTATTGTATACATCCATCGGACTCAAAAGATCAATGGCTTCAGGAACAATTCCTTTGATTGAAAGAATGGCGACAGGGTGAGTTGCACTATACAGCGCATTTATTGTTGCACCCGAATTAAAACGGGCCACTCCTTCGGCAGTTGATTCCAATAATTCAAATTCTTTAACCTCCTCCTGGTCAGGAAATTTAAGTTCTATTCTGCCTGCTGGCAGTTTGGTCGGACTCACACCTCGATATGCACCATCCCACCAGGAGGTAATGGCACTAAAGTTCTTTTGGGCAATCATTTCTGCCCCTTTTTGATAATTGTACTTTTTCCACCATTCGCGCTCTCCATGCGTGCGCTCGTCCCATAAATCGCCCCGGTCTAATGATAGTTTGATGGTGTTTTTTTCACCCCATAATAAACCGCCCATTAAACCATTGCCTAAAGGAAGTGCTTCATCCCAGGTAGTTACTGGTGCTTTTAGCACCAGGTTGTAGCTGGCATCGGGTAGAATTGTTTTTTGGGCACTTGCAGCAAGGCCTGCAAAAAGGCTTAAAAAGAGTAAATTGGTTTTAAAGAATTTTATCATATCGTAGTTATCATGGTCTGCATCGACTAAGCTATATCGATTTTTTTATTTTTATTCTCTTTACTTTTTGTGGTCCATATTTCAAAGTTTACTATTTATGCTAATATATACCATTCTAAATTTTGGTTCAATTGTAGTTTGCATCAGTATAAACCGATTGCCTTGTGCTTAGCCAGCGCTAAACACCTTTATTTTATAACATATTAAAATGATTTTATCCCTGTCCGATCATTGCATATTATTCGAAAATGCGATATTTAAGGCCTTTACGATGTCGGGATGCTGCTGAGCAACGTTTATTGTTTCGCCTTCATCAAGTTTAAGATTGTACAATTCAGTACGATTTACAAGTTTCCAATCCCCACTTCTTATCGCAGTTTGTTTACCATATTTCCAATACAAATTTCGCTTAAGATCTCCTTGATCAAAAAGAACCGCCCTAATATCTGCTCCATCTGTATGTACCTTTTTAGAGGCTCCGATGATCGCTGTAAGCGTAGGCATAAGATCCATATTAACCAGAGGTGTATTTACAACCTGTGCTGATTTGATCATAGCCGGCCAACTCAGTAGGGCGGGCACTCTTATACCACCTTCCCATAAATCAGCTTTCTGTCCTCTTAGTTTTCCATTGCTTGCATGCCCGAAATAACTTTGTGAATATCCGCCATTATCAGAAATGAACCAGACCATTGTATTTTCTATAACACCTTCCTTTTTAAGGCGGGCGATTAACCTTCCCACGTTATCATCTAAACAGGTAACCATTGCCGCATAAGTCCTGCGATACAGATCAGGAATGTTGGAGACTCTTTTCAAATATTTCTCCGGAACCTGCAGTGTATTCAGATTTATCGCACCTGTTTGTTTAGGATTTTCTAGGGATAGTGTGTAATCCACCATGTTTTCAGGATCTGTTTTGCCATAATGGGGCGCATTGTATGACAGATAAAGAAAGAAAGGCTGCTCATCTTTAGATGCTGAATGGATAAAATCAATAGCATGATCAGTGAGAAGATCTGTACTATAACCTTTTTCATCCTTAAGCTGGCCATTCACATACCAGTCTTTTTTCAGTTGTCCATATGAGTGTAGAAAATAATCAATGCAACCACCAACTGACCCTGTAAAAAGGTCGAAACCATAGTCTACCGGAAGGTTTAAAGGATTAGCCTGCCCCAGATGCCACTTACCTATAATCCCTGTTAAATACCCTTCTGATTTAAAGCAGTTAGCCAGTGTAATTTCACTTGTATCCAGATAATTTTTATCATTTGGCATAAGCGCAAAAGTGAGGTTATGTTTTGAGCGTTGAGGGTATGTGCCGGTAAGCAACCCATATCTCGAAGGTGTACATACGGGTGCAGCCACGTAAAAATTAGTAAAACGGATGCCTGTCTTGCCAATTTTATCGATATTGGGTGTGGCAATTTCGGCGCCATAACTACTCAAATCCCCATAACCCATATCATCAACATAAATAATAATTACGTTTGGCCGGTTTTTTACGGTTTGCCCATGAGCTAAATTAATACAACCAATTAACAGGAAAACAAAATAATAGATCGGCTTCATATCCTTGATGAGCGGTTTTAAGTTTACTTACCTGATGAATGGTCTTTTAGAAAAGAGCTGCCCGTCCAGGCTTTTTGAGCGGTCCAAGGTGCAGCTGCTTCTGTCCAAAATGCATTGTCGGCGGGTAACCCTAATGGCAAAAACCCAAGTGTTGCCATATAAAGGCTACCGGTACAGGTATATGGATCGGCAATTTCTGGCTGGTGGCCGTTAAATCCTAAAACCAACCATCCCTGCGCATCAAAATTTTGATCGCCAGCATACATATTTTCGAACACTTTGGTCAGTGCACAACGCACTTGCGCGGGGCTTAATTCTTTAGGTAATTTTTGATCCAGCGCAATCTGCCCTAAGGCTTGAAAAGCTGCTGTACGGTAAGTTACACTTCTTCCTATCGGTGGGTATTCGCCTGTTGAAGAAATCATGCGTTCGGTAATCTGGGCGTAACGTGCAGCCCTGTCTGTGGCCTTGGTTAGCTGTGCCTCAGCCATCTTTTTCTTGGCTACCATAACCTTCAAAATGTCTATCATCATCGGATGGATAACATAAGAATTGTAATAATCGGTACTGAAGCTCGATCCATCAGAATACCAACCGTCTCCAACGTACCATTCATTCAGCTTGTTAATGGCTGTCATGGTGCGGTATGGTTCGTACTCCTCTCCTACGCTTAACAGCCAGGCCTCTTCTATGGCTTGGAACAAAAGCCAGTTGTTATATGCACCGGTTCTATTTCTTAACGATTTAATCTCGGCTATATATCTTTTTTGTGTGGTTTCGTTTAGTGCTTTCCAAATGTTAGGCGCACGTAGAAACCCCTGCACTACATAAGCTGCATCTACAATCGGCTGTGCGTCTGTTCTGAAATTGATGTAATCAGCACTTGATGGATCAACCGCATTGCTTAAGGCTCGAATGGTCTCAGCCTTAAACTTTGCCCTTAGCTTCCCCTCTTCCGTATCATCATCTGGCAGGCTTAACCAAGGGGCAATCCCCGCAAAAGTACGCCCTAATGCTTCTGTATAGCCTACCTCCCTTACATTGTTATAATAGTGTGGCGCTACCTCGGTAGCCATATTTTTTTTCAATGTATTATTGGCCAGGTTATGGATAACGGGATAGGCAATTTTATACAGGGTTTTAACCCAAAAGGCTCTGTCTTGTGCGCCGCTTGCTACCGGATCTGTTTTCGTTTTCTTTGGTTTTTGTGCGTCGGCAACGGTACTTGTTGTTAAAAGTATTATGCATAACAAAAAGGCGTATCTAAGATTGTTCATGGCTAAATGATTATTTTGTGCTGATTTCGAAAAATTTGCTGGCTCCAGCGTTAAGGTCCGTGGTGATGTAAAGCCCTGTTATTTTTTCATCTTTATAACTCACATTTAAAGGCACAATTTGCCCACTGGCAGCATCTCTGGCTATTAATTGTTTGGGATCTTTTACTTTAACTTTTTTTACAACCTGAGGCCATGCAACCTTTATGGTTTGATTATTACTGTCCGACGATCCGTTGTATGCTTCGGCAACAATACTTTTATCGTTATGCGCCAGGTTTAAACGGAACATTTCGCTGCCTGCCAATAAAAAAGCGCCAACACCATAAACATCAGTATCCTCATAACCAACTTTATCGGGCGCAGCACCCTGAGCCTGTACAAAACCCAATTTCCCATCAGGATGAACAGAAGAACTAAGTGCATCCCATGCTTTAGAAATTACGCTTTCGTATTTTTTGTAGGGAATAAGTCCGTTGTTTACTCCCCAGGCCATTGCATAACAGATAAATCCGGTACCACTGGTTTCTTTTGAAGGATAACTTTCGGGATCGAGCAAACTCGCATGCCAGCTTCCATCTGCCTGTTGCAGCGAGGCCAGCTTCTCAGACATGCTGACAAACAACTTTACCAATTTTTTACGCTCAGGGTGATTTTGGGGTGTTACCGATAATAGCCGTACTAAACCACCCATTACCCATCCATTGCCCCTGCTCCAGAATACCTTGGTTCCATTTTTTTCTTTTTTGTTAAAATAACGGCTATCGCGGTAAAAAAGATGCTCGTCTTTATCGTATAAATAGGCTGAAGATTTCCACCAAAGTGCGATCGATTTATCCAGATATTTTGCATCACCAGTTGCCTGGCTTAAATAACCCAAAGCTGGCGGCCCCATAAACAATGCATCGCACCAGGCCCATTCGCGGCTATAAATACCATTTTTCCATTCCAGGCTTTCTACATGTGGTAAAGAAACAATGGTATCGGCCAGGGCTTTAAACTGCTGGATATATTCAGGCCTTTTATAAATACTATACAACTGCGAATAGAGCTGACCAACACAATAGTCGTCTGCCATAAACCGGGCTCTACCGGTGTTCCATTTGTTATCTTCACCAACCTGGATCAGCTTTTTATAATAACTATCGGTATCGGCCAGGCGTGCCCATGCCATCATTCCTGCATACATTGCGCCATTGGTCCAATCTTTTTTCGGATTTTTCCATCCGGCTGTTTCCAGATTTGTCCATTGCCAATCGGCAACTTTTTTCATCTGGCTGATGATTTCACTTGCCAATGGCTGTTTTTTTTGCGCGTTTACCTTTTGGAAAGAGAAAAGAACCAAGAGGAATAGAATTATTTGTTTCTGCATTTAATGATTGATTTTAATGATCTGCTTAATAAATTTTGATCATTTATTGTTTATTGGGATATAGTTTAATGTGTAGTAAAAATTCTCGCGATATGCAGGTATATTAAAGGGTAAAATTGTTTATTTGGCCAGTGATTCTATAGGGAAAATCTTAAATGAATAGTGCGAAAACCTTAAACTTTAAGATTTCCGCACCATTTATTGTAATAAACTCATTACTTCCCAGCTTAGCTTGCGCTTCTGGTTAGTTTTTATAAATGCTCACTTCGGCAACGCATGATTTATCAGGTTCTGCCGTGTCGTAATTAGATTTAACAATGATCTTAAAATACCGGAAGGTCCTGGCAGCACTAAATGGCAATTTCGAAGCGGCTTTAACATTCGGAACCACATAATCTCCTGCCGACACCCAATTTACATTGTCGGTACTGGTGAGTATTTCAACATTTTTAACCATTCTATAAACGTCCTGACGCTGGTTAATGGTAAGTCCATCAGCCTGTAACTGTTTACCCATATCAACAATCAGGTGATGGGGCAACTTTGCCGCAGGCTCAGAAAATTTCGCAAACCAAAATGTACCTAAGTTATCATCAATTATTTTTGATGCTTCGTAAGTGGCTTCTTCAGAACTTACACCAATAACCTTCCAAGCTGATTTATCGGGACCAGGGGTTATATTGATGATTGGAATATTGTTCAAAAAGTTAAAATCGTAGGTCGTATTGGTAATCATCCCGTTCTCATGAACTAGTTTTACTTTTAATTCTGCCGGATTGTTCGCTTTATCAGTATTTCTCATTTCAGTCATCGGCATTTCTACATAAAAACTATCTGTACCAATTATTTTTGTACTCCAGGTTACTGCATTATAGTCTTTATTCACTCCTACGCCTTCGTTATTAACATTAGGGTCAAGAAAATAGGCAACACCCGTAACCGGAACGCTGCTGGTAAACCTGCCTGAGGCAATAATAGCCCCTTTAGTAGCTGAATAAGAAGCATACATTTTTTTGATATTCGCTGTTACCGCCCCATAATAAGTGATGGAAGTATTCGTTTGAAAAACCTGATTGCTATTTAAAATGGCACAATCTGCTTCGGTAAGAAATGTAGGTGATTTCCCATAAGTTCCATTTCCGCTTCCCATTAGTGAAGTTCCGTAGTTCGGGTCATTTATTCTTGACTCCCGCTGTCTGTTGTGGTCAAGATTTATACCATGTCCCAGTTCGTGCATTAATCCCCCCAGCCCGGTAGTACTGGTAACTTCTTCTCCACGATCGGGCCAAAAACAGTATTTTCCGTAACCTACATAGGGGTTGCCGATGCCGCTTGGTATGGACGGACTTATGACAAGTGAATGATCACTTGATTTTAGACCAGGATGGGCAGCAAAATAGGCTTCGACTTCGGCTGTGATGGCATCCAGGTGATCTGTAGTATACTTATCGTAGGTATACTTTGCGAGTATGGTTATTATTTTTATCCTGGTTTTGCTCGGATTGGTCAATAATCCAAAGCTTTTAAATCCATATCCATTAAGCTTCATCTGATTGCCATAATAGGTCTGGGCGGACAAAATTATATCACTTATTCTACGTTCATATTCAGCCTTGGCAGGATTATCTGTCGGCACAAAGTACACCACATTTAAATTATACTTGTGATCACTTGTAAAGCCGGTGTCAACGGCTACGACCGGGGGTGGTGTTTCAACAGTTTCTACCGGAACACTTTTCTTACAAGCTGTAAAAAAAAGCGGGAGGCACAACAATAGGGATGTTTTTTTCATTTTGGTTAGATTGATTGCTATTCATTTTAAGACTCCCTAATTGATTTACCAGCCCGGATTTTGATTCTGACGACCAATGCCGGCATTGGCATCTACCTCGTTTTGCGGTATTGGGTATAGATACATTTTAGGAAGGAATACCATGTTTTGGATTAAAGAAGGAGTATAAGTGGTGGTGGTTCCCTGCCTGCTTACGCTTATCCCCCTTAAAGGAGCACCAAGGGTACTTTCGCCAATTTTCCATCTACGTACATCCCATGGGCGGTGGCCTTCAAAAGCCAACTCTACTCTTCTTTCGTTGCGTATCCGCTCACGCATCTGCGCCTGAGATAATCCAGCTGGTAAAGCAGGCATCCCTACTCTTGTTCTGATGGCATTTACCGCGGCGTATACCGATACATCGGCACCAACTGTTTCATTGCGGGCCTCGGCATAATTCAACAACATTTCTGGTAATCGGAAAAATATCCAAAAATGGCGTGAAGTCTGACTATTGGTTAAGTTGAGTGCCGGATCGAGGAATTTTTTAAGGTAATAGCCTGTAGCGGTACCATTGGTCTTATCTGGTCCATCTGCGCCCCCGCGGGTAATATCAATCACACGTCCGTTATAAGTTAAACCATCACGTAAAATGGTGGCATCTAATCTTGGATCACGATCTAAATACGGTTGTGCTGGGTTGTAGCCTGAACCTGCTTCGCTAATGGGTTTTCCGGTTGTTTTCATTTCAAAAGCATCCACCAAGTTTTGTGAAGGGCCGACACCACCTCCTCCTCTATCAAAGCCTACAGCATAATTTCTAACCTCCAGGTAATTCTGGTTCGATTCGTTCTGTACCCAGATCATTTCCTTGTTTGCATAAGGATTCCCCCTAAAATTCGCCTCGTAATTGGCCATGTTATTGCTGATTGCCGTAAGCGAAAAAGGAGCAGTACCATTAGCAAAAGGTAAGGCAGCAGCCGCCGCAGCCTCCCATTTCGAGGCATCGTTTGAAGGATTATTCAGCGGGCTGGCAGCGTAAAGTAATACCCTCGCCTTCAGCGCCTGGGCAGACCATTTTGTGGCCCTTCCATAGTAGTTTTGCACATTTGATGCGGTATAATCAACCGGCAAACGGTTAAAGGCTGAATCGCAATCTTTTAAAATAAGTTTTACCCCATCCTCATAACTTGCCCTTGGTATATTTGCATCAGCTCCAGTGTTAATGGTCTTGGTAAGTAAGGGGACACCGCCATATCTTTTAATCAGTTCTGCATAAAAATAGGCCCTCAAGAAATACACTTCGCCGATCAGTCGCTGTTTCTGTTCCGCTGCCGTGATGTTATTGATGATAATCGGCGCGCCATGGTCTACAGTATTTACCTGGCCCACCTGCTCAAAGAATTTATTGCATTTGCGGATACCTGTGTAATAATAGTTCCATAAATTGTCGGGGTTATTATCTGCACTCCAGGCACCGGTACCAAATCTTTGCACCTCTGCAGAGAGGTTATTAAGTTTGGCATCATCAGTAGCTGTTTCGATAAAAGTGAGGCTCGAAGTGATACTAAAACCACTTTGCAGCGTAGCGCCATAAATGTCGTTTACAAACTCGGTTACATAATTGATTTCTGTAAAAATCAATTTTTCCGGTACCACAATTTCAGGAGGGCTATCCAGCAGGCTTTTTTTACAGGAAAGCAGTATTGCGGAAGCACAGATCAGGATAAGAATACTTTTTTTCATTACAATATATTTTTATTGATGCATGGCCAATTGACCATCATGATTAAAACAAAAATTAAAAGGTGAACTGTCCACCTATATTTACAATGCGCATGCGGGGATAATTTCCGATACCTGCACCCGACATTTCAGGGTCCATCCATTTTACCGGTAGTTTATCGATGATAAACAGGTTTGAACCATTCACAAAAACCCGCATTTTATCAATCACCACTTTTCCTTTATTGCGGATCGCAGTAGAAAACCCTACCTCCACATTTTTCAGTTTCAGGTAGTCGCTCTTATGAACCCAGTAATCTGAGACTTGATAATTCAGTGCGTTATTCACCACAGACAGGCGTGGAAAATCTGCTGTACCAGCTGTTTCTGGCGTCCAGCGGTTTAATACGAATGTGCTTGGTTTAGCACCGCCCTGAAATCCCTGTGTGCTTACATTACGTAGATCAACTATACCACCAGCAGCCCCCTGAAGCAGGAATGAAAGGTCGAATTTAGCATAGCGGAACCCTCCACGGATGCCATAAAAATATTTAGGCAAAATACTGCCCAAATAGGTTTGATCATACACATCAATCAGATTGTCGCCATTCAAATCCCTGTATTTCATATCACCAGGTTTCACCGCACCAAACAACGGTAATGGAATGGTTTTATTGGCCGCAGGCAGAGCGAGTTCATTATTGATCTTTGCAGCTTCGGCTGCCGTGTAAAAACCTTCACTGATCATCCCAAATGCGCCACTTAAAGGTTTGCCGGTTCTTTTCAGGTAATCGTAAGGGCGGAAAACTTCATTATTAAATACTACAGTATTTTCTGTCCACGATCCAAGAACGGCAATAGAGAATCCGAGCTTATTCTTTTCATAGTGGTAAGACAATTCTCCATCCAGGCCTTTATTATCCATAATACCCTGATTGTAAGGTGCAGTAGCAATCCCCATTGTTCCTGAAATAATCGGCGTGGCTAAGATGTCTGTTCTTCTCTCTTTAAACATATCCACCGACAATCTTAAACGTTCTTTTAAAAAGTAGAGGTCGAAACCTACATTGGCCTGTCTTAAAGTCTCCCAGGTTACATCTGGGTTGGCCAGTCTGGCCTGTGTTCTTCCACCTAAAGCAGATGGGTTATTGCCAAATACATAGCTAGCACCACCGGTATAAAAATTCTGATAAAGAAAACGCTGTGTTCCTATTCCGGTAATATCAGCATTGCCTGTATAACCAAATGAGCCACGGATTTTCAGGTAATTGATCACCTCCTGGTTTTTCATAAAAGCCTCTTCCGAAACAATCCACCCTGCAGAGAAGCTAGGAAAAAAGCCAAAACGTTTGCCTTCTGGTAAATTCCCAGAACCACTATACGACCCATTAAATTCGGCAATGTAACGCTGATCAAATACATAACTCAACCGTGAGGCAAATCCCTGCGATGCATAAGGAAAATCAAAACCGTTTCCGTTCTGGTAGCTCTGGTTGTAATTAAGAAAACCTTCTACCCTGTGTTTTCCAAATTCACGCTGGTAAGCCAGGTTGGTATAAAAAGTTGTTCTTCTATCTTGACTGTTAGCTCTTGATACCACATTGAGCAAACCTTCGGTACCGAAACTCTTGTAGGTATTATCAGGCTGTAGCTGATAAACTGCAAATGTTTTAGAACGCCCACCATTGGTATAAAAGTAATTATCGAAAGCAAAGGCACCATTGATGGAAAGTCCTGGTGTAATCATATCCAGATCGTGCTTTAATTTAATGGTTCCCAAAAAATTGCGCCTAAATTCTGTAGCATAGCCCGTGCTGGTTAGTAAGCCATATGGGTTATTCTGAAACTGCGAAGTGCCACCAATTTTACCATCGGGATATTTCACCGGAAATTCATTACCTGGATAGGTAGAAACCGCATTAAAAATTGTACTTGTACCCGTTCCAGGGTAATTTCTATCTTCTAAACGGCCCGAAAGATCAAGGGAAAGCAACAGCCTTTTGGTTGCCTGAAAATCGAGGTTTGTTCTAAAGTTATAACGTTTAAAATCGATGTTATTACTAAAGCCATACTGCTCTTTGTTTACATCGCCATTTTTAAAAATGCCGCCCTGGTTCAGGTATCCCATCATCACATAATAGCGAAAATCGTTGTTGCCTCCCCTGAACATCAGGTTGTAGCGAGATTGACTGGTGGTTTTCTTCAGCATTTCATCATTCCAGTTCACATCTGGATATAACATCTGATCTCTGCCCGGATTGTTATAGGCATCTATCTGTGCCTGCGAATATTTTGCAGGAAGGCCATCGTTAACCGCACCTTCGTTATAGAGCTGCATGTATTGTTGAGCACCTAAAAATTCAGGCGAAGCTCCTGTATACTGAATCCCCCTTTGTGCCACAAAAGAAACTTCGCTGGTATTGGCCAAACCTCTTTTCGTGGTGGCCATAATAGAACGACCAGATCCTCTGATGCCAAAAGCCCCGTTCGCGGCATTATCCTTTAAAATGGTAACTGTTTCCAATTCCAACGGATCTATTTGCTGGATATCTCTTTCAATTCCATCTACATAGGTTAATGGTGTGAGCGCATTGTAAGAGCTAAAGCCTCTGATGTTTAAAAGAGAGCCATCATATCCAGGTTCGCTACTGTTCTGTCGGGCAAACAGACCAGCAAGATTCCCTCCTAAAAGATTTGAAGAGTTCGGTTCTGGGTTTTTCGACAGCTGCGCACCGCTAACTGTAGATACAGCAGCAGTGCTGTATTTTTTGTTCTGGCTCATCCATGGCAGCTCTATATTGCCTTCCCATGGTTTTGAGGCATCCAGTGTAATGGATATTTTTTCGGTTTTTGTATTTATTGCTGCAATTTTAGCCAGGTAATTTTCTGCCTGTACCGCTACAGTGTCAGTATCGTTCAATGCAAGCAATACCTCGCCCTTGGTATTGGTGATGTCCTTTTTCCCTGAAGAGTAAACCTTGATCCCAGCACCGGCTACTGGGTTTCTATTCTGATCAACTATGGTAATCCGGATTTTTTGTTGTGCCTGTGCGTGTATAACGCAAACACAACTTAAAAATAGTACCGTGATCATTTTCAAACAACTCATGTATAATATATTAAGTCTGATAAATTCTGATTATTAATGGGGTTACTGATACCTAAAACCATCCTGGATTTTGCTTCAGCTCTGGTGATTTAAAGATTTCTACCTCAGGTATCGGATAGAGGTAAAATCTTTTCAGAAAACTTCGTTTTTCGAATGCTGTACGGCTATAGCTAAAAGTTCCGTTGGCATTTTTATTGATTTTAAATCCATAAAAAGAACCCGCATCCAAACTTTCGGCCATTAGCCAGCGGCGCTCATCAAAGAGATTTGTTTCTTCGAAAGCAAATTCCAGTATCCGTTCCTTTTTTAACTTTGCGGCAAAATCTGCCTGGTTTAAACCAGTTGGAAATGCAGGCATACCTGCCCTTGTGCGCACCAGATTAACATAAGTATATGAATTGGCATTAGGCCCACCTTCAAATTCGTTCTGTGCCTCTGCATAATTCAGGTAAAGTTCTGCCAGCCTGTAAAATATAAAGCGGGATGCTCCCTGGTTCTGCGCGGTTATACCCACATATTTTTTTTGCAACATACCGGTAATGGTCCGGTCTCCGTTGTAATCTTGCCCGCCGTTAATAAATGGCTCAAATGTTCTTCCGGCCCAGGCTACACCATTGGTTAAAATGGTTTGCAATAAGCGGGGATCGCGGTTTTTATAAGGATCCTGGTCATTGTATCCCGATGTTGGATCAGAAATAGGCTTTCCATTCACCATATCGTACATATCCACCAGGTTTAGTGTTGGGTTGGATTGAGCTGGCCCGGCCACCTGGTTTGCATGAGAAAAGATTACCTCTTTATTATTAGCATTACCCCTTACATTGATAAACATATCACCATAATTACTGTAAAGCTGGTATTTGAGTGCTTCTGCAGTATTGGCATCTATAAAATCCTTTGCAGCATCCATGGCTGTTTTCCAGCGCTGAATGTTATATGAAGGATATTTAAATAAAGAATCAGGACAATTCGCATCGCTTAAGTGCGGCTGGTTGGCATTAAATAACGGACTTGCAGCATATAACAACAACCTCGATTTCATGGCCATACTCGCCGATTTGCAGGCACGACCAAAATCGGTGGTGGCATTGGGCCAGATCCACGGCAGGTTGGCTGATGCATAATCTAAATCTTTTAGGATAAACTTAACCGTTGCATCAAAACTCGAACGTTTTAACTGCTTGCCAAATTCAGGTTTAATGTCTTCGGCATCATAGATCCAAACCGAATCGATAATGGGTACACCGCCGTAACGCTTTAACAGTTCAAAATAGGCGAATGCACGCAAAAAGCGGTTTTCGGCTTTAAAATAAGCCGCATTAGCCGGCGTAAATTTCATGTATTTCTCGTTCTTTACGAAAATATTGCATTTACGGATCATCGGATAATAAGTGCCGTAAGCATTATCAACATTGCCCGCACCACCGTTGTAGGCATTTACATTATATACCTGGAAAGGCGACCATTGTATGCCCTGCTCCGATTCGAAACAGCCATCGGCCAGCTGTCCGCTATTTCTGTTGAGCTGGTTTGAAGGCATGCTGGCGTAAATATTGGCCAGGTATTGGCGGCACTGCAGCTCATTACTAAAAACTGTAGAATCGGTTGTGGTTACATTATTTGGAGGTGCTGCTAAAAATTCTTTCTGGCAACCGGCAATTCCCGTCCCCAAAAGGGCTGCCATGAGGATTTGATATATTTTGATTTTCATAATTTTCAGATTAAAAATTAACGGATAACCCGGCGTTATAAACCACCGATTGTGGGTAATACCAGCCACGGCTGTTTCTGTTTTCCGGATCCAGGTATTTGATACCCTTACTGTAGGTAAATAGGTTTTGGCCGTTTACATAACATCTCAGGCTACCCAATCTTAATTTTTTAACTAAGCCATCGGCGAAAGTATAACCGATCTCGGCATTTTTAAGGCGGATAAACGAGGCATCCCTAATCCAGAAATCAGAATCAACATAATTGTTATCCGTACTCTGTGGATCGCTTGATAAACGTGGGTAAGTAGCGGTAGCTGCAGTACTAGGCGTCCACCTGTTTAAGTGATATTCCAGTACTTTCCCACCGTTAAAAAACTCCCAGGCTACTTCGGCCGAAACAAACATGGAAGTATTGCTTGATCCGGCAAATAATACGCTTACATCTAAACCTTTCCAGCTGAAGCCAGTGCTAAAGCCATAGGTAATTTCAGGGAAAGTTGGTTTTCCAACCGGAACCATGTCATAAGAATTGATCATGCCGTCCCCGTTAATATCCTTATACTTAAAATCACCTGGCTGTAAACGCCCGCTGAAATAAGCCTGTATGGTTCTGTTATCTACCTCGCTCTGGTTGTTATAAAAACCATCAGTCAGATAGCCCCAGCTTTGCCCAACACTTCTTCCGGTACGGGCCATCCATTCGTATCTTGGCGTTGGCTCGTCCTGCGCCAGGATCTTGTTACGGGCAAAAGCGAAGTTCCCCCTCAGCCAAACATTTACATTCCCGATTTGATGTGCAGTATTGGCTTCAATCTCAAAACCTTTGTTTTCTACCTGGCCAATGTTCTGTACCGGTAAGGTAATGCCTGCTACCACTGGTGTACTTGCCGGGGAAGTTAAAATATCAACACGTTTTTTATAAAAGACATCGGCTACCAAACCAAATTTTTTACCCCATAGGTTTAAATCTAAACCGATATTCGAACTGGTTTCTCTTTCCCAGGTTACGCCATTGGTAGGTATTGCACCCTCAACCAGTCCGCCAACTGATGTACCTTGTGCCAGACCAAAACTATATCCTGTGCCTGAGCTGTAAGCATTATTGTAGTATAAAAATCTTCTTCCCGTCACCGCATCGTTACCCACCTGGCCAATTGATCCTCTTAACTTCAGATAAGTAATGGCAGGCAGGCTATTTTTAATAAAATCTTCATTGGAGATTAACCAACCGGCAGAAAAGGAAGGGAAAAAGCCAAAACGCTGACCATCCTGAAAGTTTTCTGAACCGTTATAACCGGCATTTACCTCTGCAAAATACTTATTGTCGTAACCATAGGTAACACGGCCAACCGCGCCCATTCTAGAAAACGGCCAATCGGTAAGTGAACTGGATGTAACGGTATTATTTGTTTTTCTTTGCTGGTTGTAGAGCAACAAAGCGGTAATATCGTGTTTACCGGTTTTTCCCTGCCAGAACAAAGATCCTTCCAGGTAAAAATTACGGTTACTGCCATCTGCATAAGCACTATTGGTAGATACCAAAGGATTATAGGTACCAGTTCGCTGTGTGTATATATACTGTCCGTTGGCATCGATACCATCTACAGAATATCTTCGGTATGCACTGGCGATATCGCCACTATTTCCGCGGAAGGTATTGTAAAACTGTGTATAATAACTGTTAAAAGCCAGGTTAGCCTTGGCACTCAGGCCTTTTAAAATAAAATCAAGTTTCTGATTAGCAACCACACTTATTTCTACGGTACTGTTATACTCTTTGGTCACACCGCGCTCTCTTAAATCACCCAGGATATTCCGCTGCACTTTTGCAGGGCGGTTACTGGCGCCATAGGTACCATCAGGATTTAAGAGATTCATTTCATTTGGTGCCGTACGCGACAAACCGCTGAACATATCGCCTGCGCCCCCATAACCGGTAACACTACCACCACTCACGGCATAAGGGCTATTTTTCACGCCTCCTATAGCCGCCATGTTTACAGAAATCAAGGTTGTTTTAGTGGCATTAATGTCGATATTCGAACGGAAGTTAAACCGCTGAAAACGCGAGTTTGCATCAAAGAAATCGCCTTTTGTATTTTTGTAAATCCCCTGCTGATCTGCAAAACTGCCTGAAACAAAATAACGTGCTATATTACCCCCTCCACTTATATTGATATTTACATTTGATTGCGGGGTAAACTCTTTCAAAAATTCCTTGTAATAATCAACATCAGGATACAAGAAAGGATCGCTATGGTTCTTGTAACCATCAAGCTGTTGCTGTGTATAAGGTGCTACTGCATTCGGGTTATCATTTAGTACAGCCTCATTTCTTAGTGTAGCATAATCGTACGAACCCACAAAGTTGGGTAAGCGGGCTGGGCTTTGTAAGCCATAATTTGCAGACATCGATATCTGTGTTTTGCCTGCAACACCTCTCCTGGTAGTTACCAATACCACACCATTAGCGCCCCTAACACCAAAAACTGCTGTTGCCGAGGCATCTTTCAAAATCGATACCGATTCGACCTCATTAAAATCGATCTGCGAAAAAGGCCGTTCAACGCCATCAACCAATACCAATGGTGCTGCACTTGCCGAACTTAAGGTAGTTATACCCCTAATTAAAAGACTGGCATCATCGCGTCCTGGCTCTCCACCACGTTGCTGGGTAATTAAACCTGGTAAACGACCTGCAAGGGCATTACTTAAGTTGGTAACCGGGTTCTGCTTAAGTTCTTTTGTAGATATAGAAGAAAGCGCCCCAACATTGGTTGCTTTTGTTTTCTGTCCGTAACCTACCACAACTACCGCATCAAGATCATTTTGCTGAGGTTCCATACGTATCTTAAGTACAGTTTGCCCATTAACCTCACGCTCTATTGTTTTGTAGCCAACAGACATAAACTGAATTATATCACCTGTATTTGCATTAATGGTAAAGCTCCCATCGTTACTGGTTTGTACACCACCCGATTTTCCTTTTATTTTAACCGAAACACCTGGTAAAGGCTGCCCCGTTTCGTCAACTACTTTTCCTGAAACAGAAATAAATACCCGGGTAAAAGTTTTATCCAATAGCCCATAACCCATTGGTTGATGGCGAGGATTTTTAAGTTTATTAAATGGAGAAGCATTAATTTCATTGTGAACGAGTAGCCCTACTGTCACAACAAAAAATATCAAGTAATTTTTTTTCATGCGCTTCTAATAATTTGATTAATACAGTTCAATGATTTTCTTTTCATCATACAATTGGTTAGGTTTTAAGAAACTGGGGCATTATGCATCAGTGGTAATTCTAAATTCGATCAGGTTGTTATTAAATCCTATGCTTTGGCAAAAAAGGTATTGCTGCACCGATCGGCTTTTTTTGGGATCGAACAAGCTCGACGACCAGGGATTAGCAGCTTGGTGCAAAATTCCCAAAAGCCCAAGCTGTTTACATTTCGTAAAAACTGGTTCATTGGTTTGTTGGTTAGTTGTTTTATATTGACCGATTACCCGGCTTGGTTAGCCTGTAAAATTCTATAATGGCAAGATGATTATATGGGGAAAATCTTAAACTAATGGTGTGAAAACCTTAAATTTTAAGGCTTTTTGATGCCTTTTAGGTGATTTTCAGTGTAGAAACTTAAAGGC
>NZ_JBFTQI010000009.1:0-21371 GCF_056398925.1 Pedobacter sp. 01T416_2 | reverse complement strand
GTAATGGGTAGATCTTACCTTCATCTACTGCCAGTTCAGGATCTAGGGATTTTTGCATTTTAGTAAATGTGGCAAGATTATCTCCACTGAGGTAAACCCTCAGCTTCTGAATTCCCACATGTGATAACAGGTTTTTAGATACCGTGTAGCCGAGCTGAATATTTTTAATGCGCATATAAGCTGCATTTTGCAGATACCTTGTTTGCGTTTGAATATTCTTGTTCATCTGTCCGGACATATAATATTTGGGAAAGAAGCCATCAGGCGTCTGAGGCGTCCATCTGTTTAAATTCTGTGTCATAACAGTACTGCCCCATTCCCCTCCAATAATTCCAAAGTACATATCCGATCCTACCCATGCATCCCTTTTGGCTACTCCCTGAAGGAACATGGAAACGTCAAACCCTTTCCAGTCTCCACCAACTGTCACTCCGTAGGAATATTGTGGAGAGCTATTGCCTATAACTTTTCTGTCACCAGAATTATCCGCGGTATTATTTCCGAAATTAATAACGTTATCGCCATTTAAATCTTTGTAACGGACATCTCCCGGTGTCCAGTTGCTTGCATTTATTGCCGTTTGTTTTGGTGCATTTGCTATTTCCTGAGCACTTTGAAATAAACCTTGGGTCTCATATCCCCATATTTCTCCCATTACCATTCCCTCATACCAATCAGATAGGAGTTTGGTTGTATTAGGATACTTTTGAACGGTACTTTTGCTGTTGCTCAAAACCGCTCTCACGTAATAGTTTACATCATTTATTTTATCATTCCATCCTAGGGTAAGCTCAAAGCCTTTGGTTTGCATCGATGCATTGTTAGCTTGCGGAACTGCTGTTCCCAATATGCTAGGCAGGTTTTCCGAAGGCCCTACAAAATCTGTAGCTTTTCTTATATAATGATCAAAGGACATTGATAATTTATTATTAAAGAAAGCCATATCTACGCCCATATTAAGTGATTTAATGGTGGCCCATGTAAGACTAGGGTTCACCAGGCCCGGAGGGCCAACATAAGACTGGCGGCCATTGCTAAATATCCAGCTAGTATTTGTAGGCGCAACAGTAGAAAGGCTAGGATAAAAAGGATAATAGTTATCCTGTCCCGGATTATCTCCCCATTGGTCTCCCAGTGACCCGTACGATCCTCTTAATTTAAATAAATTCACATAGTTTTTAAACGGTTTCCAGAAATTTTCCTCCGAAACTACGTATCCTCCTGAGAGACCGGAATAAAGATTCCATCTCTTATTCTCCAAGAAACGAGAGGAAGCATCATATCTTCCGTTCAGTTCCAATAGATACTTATCTTTATAATTGTAATTGAATCTACCAAAATACCCTTCCATAGCTAGTCTGGTATCATTATCCGCAACCGACGGAGAAGGATTATAAGTAAGATTTAAAGAGGGTATGTCATTTGAGTACAACAAAGAATTTGATGCGTAAAGCATTTTATTAGCTCGGAAATCCTTTATATATCCTCCTAAAATCTGGAAATAATGATTGTTGATTTTCTTCTCATATGAAGAGAAAATATTCGTTACATAGTCTGCGTTTGTTCCATAGCTTTCTTCTAACGAATTATTTGGATTTGTCTGGAATTCAGGAACTTTGTTTCCGCTAGGCTGTATTGTATATACTACTTTATTGAAGTTTTTCGAATTGAACTATGTTCCATTATAAGTGAAATTTCCGGTAATATTCCAGCCGGTTGCCGGTTTGATAACCAACTCGCCCGTTGCATTCACTTTATCCCTGTCGTAGGTATTCCTTCCCCCTTCAGTAAAGAGTTTAACGCCGGAATAGTCAGAATATTCACCATCAGGATTAAACAATGGCGTAGTTGGAAGTTTTCTTGCTATTTGGTGCATGTAATTACCACCAGTGGCATCCGGATAAGTGGCTGGGGTATTGCCAGACTGTCTGGACAGGGCACTACGGAAATTTACGGTCAACCATTTGTTTATTTCAGTCGACACATTTGCCCTCACATTGGAACGGCTATAACTGTCGCTCATAAAATTATACATCCCTCCCTTAGAGGTATAACCTGCACCCAGATAATAGGACGTTGATTTACTTCCACCTGAAACACTCAGATTATGTTGTTGGCTAAAAGCCCATGGTTTAAAATAGATTTTAAACCAGTCATTGTTGCCATTGCCCGTATTCGGACCTGCGCCCGTGAAGTATCCAAGCCCTGAACCATACCAATCGTCATGGTTTGGATCCTTGATCGTCTCATCTTTCAGCGTTCCATCCAGGTAGCCCTTGATGCGGCCAAGGGTCTCCTGATTATACCAGGGCGCCCGTCCAGCGTTTACGAATGCCTCATTAAAAAGATTTGCAAAATCAAGAGAATTGACCATCTTAGGAAGGTTTATTGCCTGGCTAATAGATAAGTTATTACTATAGTTGATCGTTGGTTTCCCTTCCTTGCCGCGTTTTGTAGTGACAAGCAAAACCCCATAAGGAGCACTTGAGCCATATATAGCTGAAGATGCCGCGTCCTTTAGTAGTGATATATTATCAATATCCGAGGGATTGATCGAATTCAGATCTCCACCAGGAATACCGTCAATTACAACCAAAGGTGCTGCCAGCACACCGAAACCGGTAAATCCCCTCACGTTTATATTGGGTTCTGCATCTGGGGCACCGCCCGCGCCATATGCATTTGGGGTTACATTAAGGTTGGCAACCTGTCCCTGCAAAGCCTGGGCAACGTTGGTAACAGGCCTGTTTTCCAATTCCTTTGATGAAACCGAGGCTACAGCTCCAGTAAGGTCAACTTTTCTTCTCTGTGTATAGCCTACGACTACAACATCGTTTAAAGCATTATTTGAAGCATCTAATTCAACTAGCAACGATTGATTGTTTTGCAGCGTAACGCTCTTTGAAACAAACCCAATTAAGGAAAATATTAATGTCCGAGATGAACCTTTCAATTTGATACTAAATTCCCCATTGCTATTTGCAATAACCCCGTTCTGGGTGTCCTTTTCTAGGATAGTTGTCCCAGGCAATGCTTGACCTGATCCATCTCTTATTTTACCGGTAACGGTAGTTCCGGAGCTTGGTTGTATTTGCGCCAAAAGATCATTTGGAATACAAATACTCAGTAACAGGAACATGAATACTGAAGTGAATGTGATTTTTTTTGTCATGGTTTGGTTTGGTTACAGAATATATTTGGTATGCGGCGTATCAATCATATATAAGCTACGGACTTTTATTTTATATTTCAAGGACAGTTACATTTTAATTCCTTGTTAAGTCGGCAATTACCAGATTGATCAAACAAACTTAATGATACCCCCCATGATATTCTTACACAAGAATACTTCGATACTAAAATGAACAATTTGGTTTACCGCTCAATCTGATAACAAGGATGTTTGTCATCAATAAAGCCGACCATTTGAAGAATAATATGGTGGAACTATAGCGCTATCAATTTATTTATTCAGCGAACCAAACCGATCGGTTATATTACAATCAAAAAACAGCCATTACAGGTAAACCACTATAGAAATGGAATACCGTAAGCGCCCAGCTGAGGCCTTGGGGTTGCACCTATTGAATTTTTCGATTTTCAGGTTGACAAAGCTTTTTTTTTTGTAACATTGTTAATACCAACATAACGTTATGCAACTCGATGTAAAATCAACAAGAAACAGGACTATCATTAACTTCCAAAAGGAGGGATATGATGATCTATGCGTTTTGGGCAGATATAAATATAGCAAAGCTGAAAAATATCTGGAGGAACATGCACATGTAGGTATGATAGAAATATGCTACTGTGATAAAGGAAGTCAATTGTTTTTTGTCAACAACAAAAAACACCTGGTTAATGGAGGCGACATTTTTATCCATTTCCCGGGCGAAGTCCACAGTACAGGCGGTGAACCGGAAGAAAGAGGTTGTTTATATTGGTTGATAATCAAAACAGATAATATCAAACTAAAGCCCGGCAATAAGATTTGCGCCAACGTGGCCAGTCTACTGGATCTGATTATAAAAAAGGAAATCCGTCATTTCCGCGGAGGAGACGAATGCAAAAAAATCCTGGAGACTATTTTTAAAAAAAATACGCTCCGTAAAAAAACGATTGTTGAAAAGATCTGGATTGAACATTTAGTTCAAAATTTTTTATTACATGTGCTGGATAAAGTTTCGGGAATGCAGACCGAAACGACAGACAAGCGCTTAGATGTGATTACCGAACACATTACCAATAATCTTACAGAATACATCTCCATCGAAGACCTGGCCAACAAGATTCACCTTTCAGAATCCAGATTTAAGATTTGGTTTAAACAGAATACCGGCTTCAGTCCGATTGATTACATCCAGCGTCAGCGCATTTTTTTAGCGATCAAGATTATAAATGACCAACCCGACATATCGATCACAAAACTTGCCTACTCACTAAATTTCTCCACGCCACAATATTTTTCTACTGTAATGAGAAAGTATACCGGCAAGACCCCTACGGAGATAAAAGCAGGTTAGAAAAGAAATAAATCTTTCTATTCATTCCTTAAGTACAATATAGTACTATCCTTTTTTTACGAACAGGTTATTCATACTGTGCAGGTATTTTTGGTTAAACATATACATTATGATGTTTAACATGCTGTCACAAAATCGGATCAATCTTTTCATTCAAAACAGTTATCTGGGGTTGAAGATCATTGTGGAACCTCCATTGTTTATACCGATCAAGATAAGTTTTTTTGGTAAAGTGATCCAAAGTGCAGAACTGATAAATACTGATTCAGGTGTTAAAGTTTTACGGATGTAAGAAACAGCCCTCAGATGATTATGTTCAAAAAATCGACAATAACCCAATAAATCTTAAATATGTTAAGAAGAGAATTTATAAAAAATAGCACAATCAGCCTCGCTGGGGCTACTATATTACCATCGACTGCTATTTTTGCTACAGAGGAGAAAAAAGTGCGCCTTGGCTACATTGGTGTGGGAGAAAGAGGTATGAACCATATTGCAGCAGGCCTACTTCGCGAAGACGTTGAGATTGTTGCCATTTGCGATATTCAGGAACGCTCACTAAAAATTTGCCGGGAACGCATGGCAAAAAGCGGTAAGCCAGCAGCGATGGAATATACCGGTGGTTTAGATGCATATAAAAAATTGTTGGATCGAAAAGATATCCACGCGGTTATTATCGCAACGCCATGGCAATTTCACTGTAGTCAGGCAGTAGATGCAATGAAAGCGGGTAAATATGTGGGATGCGAGGTAATAGCAGGATTAACACTTGATGATCACTGGGAGATCGTTCATACATCAGAGGCCACAGGCGTGCCTTACATGACCTTAGAAAACGTTTGTTACCGACGTGATGTTATGGCCGTACTAAATATGGTCCGCCAGGGCGTATTTGGGGAATTGGTACATGCTGAAGGAGGATATCAACATAACCTTCGGGATGTGTTGTTCAATAATGGTAGGCAGGTTTATGGCGGTGGTATTGAATTTGGCGAAGGGGCACTCAGTGAAGCTCAATGGCGTACCCAATTCAATATCGACCGCGACGGCGATCTTTATCCTACACATGGGGCGGGTCCGGTAATGAACTACCTGAACATCAACCGGGGCAATAGGTTTACCAATCTGGTTTCGTTCAGCTCGAAAGCGCGGGGCCTGGCATCTTATGTGGAGGAACTTGCACCAAGGCATCCAAATGCCAATATCAAATATAAAGAAGGGGATGTCGTACAGACCATGTTGAATTGCGCGAATGGAGAGACTGTTCTTTTGACCCATGATACCCATCTACCACGCCCATATTCTCTCGGTTTCCGGGTGCAGGGCACCAAAGGTATCTGGATGGATCTCAATCAATCGATCTACATTGACCATGTGTCAAAAGATGATGAATGGGAACCGGCCAAAGCCTGGTTTGAGAAGTATGACCACCCACTATGGAAAAAACACGAAAAGGATGCAAGCGAGGCAGGCCATGGTGGTGTAGACTGGTTTGTTTTTAATGCGTTCATTCTTTCGGTAAAAGAAAAAAAGACCCCACCTATTGATGTCTACGATTCGGTAACGATGAGCGTTATCGCGCCTTTATCTGCAAAATCAATCGCAGAAGGAAATAAACCGCAAGAGTTCCCAGACTTCACAAAGGGCCAATGGCAAATGAGAAAAAATAGGTTTGCATTGGACGATAGTGGCTTTTAATTGCCATGAATTTATTTTTACTTAAGTAGTTATCCGCGACTTCATTTATTCCCATACTTTATTATCAGTAAAAAATCGACCAATGCGACTAAAATTTATTTTATTATTTTTTATTCCCTTTTTGTTTTTTGGCTTTCCCGTATCAAAACCAAAAATTCTAGTTTTCACCAGAACAGCCGGCTTTCACCACGCCTCTATTCCCGCAGGAATAAAAGCAATCGTAAAACTCGGGAAGGAAAATAATTTTGATGTGGATACAACATCCGATGCTGGAAAAATCACTGAAAGTAACTTAAAAAAATACAATGCAGTGATTTTCTTAAGTACAACCGGCGCATTGCTTACAGCCGCAGAACGAAATGATTTTGAAAGATATATACAGGCCGGCGGAGCTTATGTGGGCATACACGCAGCCGCTGATGCGGAATACGACTGGCATTGGTACGGCCGCCTGGTAGGCGGATATTTTGCCAGTCATCCTCAAATACAGCCTGCATTATTAAAAGTAATTGACAAAACCCATATCTCGACAAAACATTTACCTGATGAGTGGAAAAGAACAGATGAATGGTATAACTATAAAGCGTTAAACAAGGACGTTCATGTCCTGATTACCATTGATGAAAACAGTTATACAGGGGGCATTAACGGCGCGGCCCACCCAATGGCCTGGTATCACGATTTCGATGGTGGCAGGGCCTGGTACACCGCGCTTGGACATACCGGGGAATCATATGCAGACCCACTTTATTTAAAACATATTTTGGGCGGCATTTTATGGGCAATCGGCGACCAACAAAAATTAAACTACGCAAAAGCTACCACAGAACGCGTTCCAGACGAAAATCGTTTGGTTAAAAACCAGCTGGTAAAAGGAACTTTTTTTGAACCGACTGAAATGACCGTACTGCCAAACCTGGATGTTATGATTGCTCAACGCCGAGGAGAAATACTACTCTATAAAAACAACACCAAAACGGTAAAACAGATAGGTTTTTTAAATGTGTATTGGAAATCACAGGTCAAAGAGGTGAATGCAGAAGAAGGTCTCTTGGGCCTACAGGCTGATCCCGATTTTAAAAACAACCATTACGTTTATATTTATTACAGTCCTGCCGATACCAGTGTAAACCGTCTCTCGCGTTTTACACTCGAAAATGATACCATTGATAACAGGTCAGAAAAAATAGTATTACAGTTATACTCTCAGCGGGATATATGCTGTCATACAGGCGGTTCGGTGGCTTTTGGTAAGGACAATATGCTTTATCTGTCCACCGGAGATAATTCCACCCCATTTGATGAAGGGGGAAACCCAGCTTATAATACACACGCATTCGCTCCCTTGGATGACCGTGCGGGTCATGAGCAGTATGATTCAAGACGGACTGCAGGTAATACCAATGACTTAAGGGGAAAAATCCTCAGAATAAAAATGAAGGCCGATGGCACTTACGATATTCCAGAAGGTAACCTGTTTAAACCTGGAGAGGCCAATACCCGGGCAGAAATTTATATAATGGGTGATAGGAATCCTTACCGTATATCAGTAGATAAGCGGAACAATTATTTATATTGGGGCGAGGTTGGTCCGGACGCGAACAGCGACAGCCTGGCCTTTCGTGGACCACGTGGTTATGATGAGGTCAACCAGGCCAGAAGTGCTGGCTTTTTTGGCTGGCCGCTGTTTATAGGCCCGAACCTGCCCTACCATCCTTACAATTATGCCACGGGGGTATCCGGCCCTGCTTTTGATCCAACAAAGCCGATAAATATATCAAAAAACAACACAGGGCTAAAAGCACTGCCACCTGCGCAGCCGGCATTTATATGGTATCCATATGGCCCGTCAACCGATTTCCCACAAGTGGGTACTGGTGGGCGAACCGCTATGGCAGGTCCTATCTACTATGCCGATATGTATCCTAAGGCTACACGCTTACCTGATTATTACAGCAAAAAAGTGATCATCTATGATTGGATGAGAAGCTGGATAAAAGCAGTAACCCTGCAACCAAATGGCGATTTTGACAAGATGGAACCGTTTATGCCAACTACAAAATTTAATGCGCCGATTGATATGGAAATAGGGCCGGATGGCAGAATTTATGTCCTGGAATATGGCAATGGATGGTTCACTAAAAATGTTGATGCCGGTTTAGCAAGGATTGATTATAACCGTGGAAACCGTCCGCCTGAAATATTAAAAATATATGCCGATAAAACTTATGGAAAATTGCCTTTGGCAGTGCAGTTTGATGTTGTAGCAAAAGACCCCGAAAATGACAAGATGACCTACACATGGAACCTGGGTAATGGTGTAGTCAAGAAAACCCTGTTCCCAAAACTAAAGTATGTTTATACTAAAAAGGGCAATTATACGGTCACGGTTGATATTAAAGACGACCGGGATGCAATGGCAAAAAGTAAAACCATTGGCATAGTGGCCGGTAGCGTGGTGTCCAATCTGTCAAATATCAGTGCAAACAGTCCCGGTAAAGCTTTAATGATGTCGCTCGATTGCAAAGCCTGTCATAAAATAAACGAGAAATCAATCGGACCAGCTTTTATAGAGATCGCAAAAAAATACCCGAACAACACCGCTTCAATGACCCATTTAACACAAAAGGTTGTGCAAGGCGGAAATGGCGTTTGGGGCGATGTTGTGATGCCGGCGCATCCGGCACTGAAGCCTACGGAGGTAAAGCAAATTATAAGCTGGATTTTAACGCTTAAACAATAGCTTTTTGAGGTTGTAGTAGCAAGGATTTGTAACGTTTTTTGTGCAGGACACAAGCATATATGGAGAAGCATTTCGATCGTACAAATAATTACCGCAAAAGTTGAAAATTAATTTGGATGTGACTTTAAATACCGGTAATTCAATGTATGGTTCCTTACCACTATATTTTAAGACCTGGAGAAAACCATCATTTTTAAATAAATTAGATAATGACCAACAGAAGATCTTTTTTGAAAAACACAGGGCTTCTTGCCTTAAGTATCCCTTTATTCGGGAATGACATTTTTGCTGCCCCACCCAAGCTGCCCGCCTGGGGCATTCAGTTGTATATGGTGAAGGAGGATATGGAAAAAGATATGCCCGGCACCTTGAAACAATTGGGCACAATGGGTTATACGCAGATAGAAAGCTATAGTGGCACTCAGGGTATGTTTTGGGGCGTCGGCAATAAAGAGTTTAAAAAGCTGGCGAATAATTTCGGACTGAAGGTGATTTCAAGCCACTATAATGATGAACCAGGCGGTTTTGAAAGGCAAGTAGAAAAAGCCGCTGAAATCGGAATGAAATACCTGGTCTGTCCATGGAAAGGGCCTCAAAAATCTATCGACAATTTTAAACGTTTTGCCGATGAGTTCAACAGCAATGGAGAGATCTGCAAAAAGTACGGTATGCGTTTTGGCTACCATCCACATGATTATCCCTACAAAAAAGTAGATGGACAATTACCAATCGACGTTCTTTTAGCCAATACGGATAAAGATCTGGTTGATTTTCAAATGGATTATTATTATACCATAACCGAAGGCCAAAACGCAGAAGAATACCTCAAAGAACACAGGCACCGTTTTAAACTCTGCCACATGCGCGATATATTGAAGCATCGTTTGCCCAAAGACAGTGAAGAAGAATCTTCCTGTGATTTAGGGCAAGGTACAATCAATTATCCACGCCTGTTGTCCACGGCCATAGACAATGGCATGAAGTACTTTTTTGTGGAGCAGAGCCGCTTTTATCATGAAACTCCTTTACAAAGTGCAAAAGTGAATATTGATTATCTAAAGAAACTGCGCTTGATTTAACACTTATGGAGTGATTTTTAGCAAACTCTTTCGCTAAGGGCGAAACTCAAGACTTGCCATTCAAGATGCTCCAAAATCTGCCCTGTCAGCCAAAGCTACCGCAGCCCAAGAACGCTGCCGTAGCTCATGAATGATAAGGCCCATGATCCAGCGCAGGGCCCAGCGCTTCAAAAACAAGATCCATTTGATGAAGGGAAGAATTTATCCCTTCATCAAATGAAATCCTCCGGATTTTCGGCTTAAGCGATACAGCCCACCTCCCCTGCCAAAGCTAAATTTACCCTTTACCCAACTTCCTCCCCTTCGCAATATTTCTCTATTGCAACGGAAATATACAAGAAGATCCCCAAGTGGTTTAAACTGAATATTTCCCTATCCATTCTATTAGGTTCAATATAATACTATCCTTTTTTTATGAACAGGTTATACACATAATGCATGCATTTTTGATAAAAACCTATGTGTTATGATGAATGATATTCTGTCTCAAAATCAAATCGATTTTTTCTATGTAAACGGTTATTTGTTAGTAGAAAATTTATTAACGCCTGAGGAAGTTGAAACTTATCGTTGCCTGTACGAAGACTTCCTATCCAACAAAATTAATGCCGCAGAGAATCGAGGAGATCTCGCTGGTCAAAATGAAACGGGAACCGAAGATAAGGCTGTTGAACGAATTACCCAGATCATGGTACCCAGTCGGATTGTTCCGTCTTTATTACAAGATGTACTTCACCAGAAGTCATTGGCTATTGCCAAACAGTTGCTGGGAAATGACCTGGAACTTGACTTTGACATGCTGATCGATAAAGCACCTTATACAAATACGCCAACACCATGGCATCAGGATTGTGCTTACTGGATAAGCATGCCTGACACAAGAGCTACGAGTTGCTGGGTGGCCCTGGATGAGTCATTTAAAGAAAATGGCTGTATGTGGTATGTACCAAAATCGCATTTAATACCCATCAGACCACACAGGCCCTCTGGAAAGGGCGGTGCATTACAATGTGATGCTAATGAAGAGGAGGGTGTAGCTGTCGAAATCAAACCAGGAAGCTGTATATTTCACCATGGCGGCACCCTACATTACAGCAGGGGAAATTCTACGGATAAACGCCGTCGTGCATTTATTACCAATTTCAGACCCGCAGAAATGATAAAATTTGAACGTGAACGCGGATACGATCATACCGGAAATAGGAAGGTAAGAGATGAAAGGGCAAAATAAATACTGCCCTTAATCTCAAAGGAGTCCAACTAACATCAACAAACTACACCAAATAAATGCAAATAAATTATTTCTGTCCCCGTTGGGGAAGTGAAGATATGCCTTGGGATGACTTTCTCAGTGCCGTAAAACAGGCTGGTTATAATGGGGTAGAGATCGGTATTCCCGAAGACGAAAATACAAAAGCAGAATTGTTGGAAAAAATTGAAGGATATAAGCTGAAGTTTATCGCCCAGCATTGGGAAACAAATGACCGTGATTTTAATACCCATAAAAAATCATTTCGTTATCATCTGGAAAGGCTTGTTAAGACCAACCCCTTTCAAGTGAACTCTCATACTGGAAAAGATTATTTCACTGCTGCACAAAATGGAGAACTCCTAAAGATTGCCGAAGAAATTTCAGCGAAAAGCGACGTTTGTATTACACACGAAACACATCGTGGACGGTTTTCATTTGCCTCCCACCTTACAACTCCTTATTTCACGGAATTTCCTAAATTACAGATTACTTTAGATGTTTCACATTGGATCTGTGTTGCTGAGAGTCTATTGTTTGACCAACAGGAAGCCATCGAAAGCTGTTTGCCGCATACCAAACATATCCATGCCCGCATGGGCCATACTCAAGGTCCCCAGGTAGACGATCCCCGATTGGAAAAATGGCAGCAGACGGCAGAAAGGCATTTTGAAATATGGGACAGTATTGTCGAATACAATAGGGCAAATGGAACAAAAGAGATTTCCTTTACTACAGAGTTTGGTCCGATACCCTATATGCCAACAGTACCGGCAGGAAAAAGTGCGAGCGGCTTTCAGTTTGAGTTAAATGTTTACATCTTAAAACAATTGATAAAGAGATACAAATGCTCAACTTAGTTAAAAGTTATTATTGAAATTATTCAGATTTTTAAAAAAACCAAAATGATAAAAACAGCTGTTATCACTCCGGAAACCCAACAGATTGATGTTGATAATACTCAAACAGGGAACAGATCTTTGTTAGTAGTTATCGTGTGCGTATTCTTCTTTTGGGGCTTTGCTGCATCAGGAAACGCATTATTGATCCCCGTTTTTAAAGAATCATTTCATCTTTCACAGTTCGAAGCACAATTGGTCGAGCTGTCATTTTACATCGCGTATTTCATTGGATCCATTATTTATTTTGTTATTTCTATAAAAAAAGCCAGCTGGCTTCCACAGATCAGTTCAAAAAAAGGAATGGTTAGGGGATTATTGCTTTCCGCTCTTGGAAGCATATTATTGGTTGCCGCTACATCAATCCATTCCTATATCTTCTTCTTGCTTTGCCTGTTTGTTATCGCTTTGGGTTTTACACTGCAGCAGATTGTGGCCAATCCATTATTGGTGCAATTGGGAAATATCAATACCGGTGCGCATCGCTTAATTTTAGCGGGTAGCGTGAATTCATTCGGTAATACCATTTCACCGCTAATACTAAGCGTTTTTTTATTTGGAGGGCTCGCAGCAAAAGTAAACGGCTCAGCTTTATCATTACAGTCTGTCCGTATACCATACATCGTATTAGCAGTTTTATACGTGATTTTTGCAGTTTGGTTCTACAAAACCCCGGTTCCCAAAACCAGCCAGCTAAGCGATGAACCGATAAAAGACCTCGGAGCTTTAAAATACCCGCAGCTTGTGCTGGGAATGGTTGCTGTATTTTGCTACGTTGGCGGCGAAGTAACCATGCAAAGTAATCTGCCCGCCCTAATCCATTCTGCTAAGATTTTAGGGCTGCCCGCCAGGGATGCTATTCCCTATTTAAGTTTATTTGGAGGCTGCCTTATGATTGGAAGATGGACCGGGGCTGTTTTTAGCTTTAAAGTTTCAAAAACAGCACAAACATTTCTGCTCTGTCTGGTACCCTTCCTTGCTTTTGGGGTAGTTCTTTTAGTCAACTGGTTAGGGGACTATTCTTTAAACGAAATAATCGACTATGCTTTGTTTTTACCTATATTGATTATTGCCCTACTCATAAGCAGGAATAATCCCATCAAAATATTGATTTTCGCTTCTGCTGCTGCAATCGTGATGATCGCTGGGGGGCTGCTGTTGAATGGTAAATATGCTTTATACTGCATCGTTTCGGCAGCTTTGTTCAGCTCACTCATGTGGCCATGTATTTTTCCTGTTGCGATTAAAGGATTGGGAAAATATACCCAGCAGGGCTCATCCCTGCTAATTATGATGATCCTCGGCGGAGCAATCCTTCCCCCCTTGCAAGGTTTATTATCTGACCATCCATCGATAGGTATACAGCTCTCTTATATTTTGCCATTGCTGTGCTTCTCATACGTTGGCTGGTATGGATTGAAAATGAAATAGCACCAGCGCATTATATAATATTTTTTAACAACCCATTTTAATACTAGAATATGAAAAAGGTAAAAGTTGCCATATTGGGTGCCGGATTTATTGCTGACATCCACGTGGAGAGTTACACAAGGTTTGTCCCTGAAGCCGAGGTGGTCGCAGTTTATGCACGAAATGCTGATAAAGCCCAATCCTTTGCGGATAAACACCATATCGCCCAATATTTTTCTTCAATTGATGAACTGATCAAAAACGCTGACTTTGATGTCATTGATATTTGCCTACCAAATTTCCTCCATAAACAGGCAACAATAAAAGCCGCAGCAGCCGGTAAACACATTATTATTGAAAAACCATTAGCAGTTACGCTGGAAGAAGCTGACGAAATGATTGCTGCCTGCGAAAAGGCCAACGTGAAACTGATGTATGCGGAGGAGCTTTGTTTTGCACCTAAATACGAGCGCGCCAGAAAATTAGTGGAAGAGGGAGCCGTTGGAAGTGTTTATATGTTAAAACAATCCGAAAAACACTCAGGTCCGCATTCCGATTGGTTCTATGATATCAACCAATCAGGGGGCGGTGTCTTAATGGACATGGGATGCCATGGTATTGCCTGGTTCAGGTGGATGTTGAAAAACACTAAGGCTGTGAGTGTTACTGCGTCGATGAATACGGTATTCCACAAGGAGAAAACCCTGGGTGAAGATAACTCCATAGTCATTATAGAATTTGAAAATGGCGTAACCGGCGTTGTGGAGAACTCCTGGGCGAAACAAGGGGGAATGGATGACCGTAGCGAGATCCATGGAACGGACGGTGTGGTATATGCCGATCTATTCGTTGGAAATTCGGTTCTGGCTTATAGCAAAAATGGCTATGGTTATGCTATGGAAAAAACAGACACTACGGTGGGCTGGAGTTTTTGTATGTTCGAGGAAGCCTTTAACCAGGGTTACCCTCAGGAATTAAAACATTTTATAGATTGTATACAAAATGACTGGGAGCCATTGATCACCGGTAAAGATGGCAGGACAGTTTTGGAGATCATCTATGCAGCCTACGCATCGGCAGGACAAGGCAAAAAAATAATGCTTCCATTTAGTTCAAAAGTAGAAAGACCCATTGACCTTTGGTTAAAGCCTTAGTACATTTCCAAATATTAAAACCATGACAATAAAAATTTACAGCACGTATGAAGAGCTTTCGGTAAATGTTGCCGATTATGTAATCAAGTTGATGTCAGGTTATGACAAACCCTTGTTTTGCCCTGCATCTGGCGATACACCCGCAGGTGTATATAAGAAATTGATCGAAAGATTTCGTGACAAAAAATATGATGTGGCCGGTTGGAAATTTGTGGGTTTGGATGAATGGGTGGGGTTAAACGGAACAGATGAAGGAAGCTGCCGCCATTCAATTGATAAAGACCTGTTCCTCCCGTTAGGCATCCGTGAAGACAACATCTGTTTTTTTGACGGCCGCTCGGTAGATCTTCCCAAATCGTGCAGAGATGCTGAACAATTTATCAGCGATCAGAATGGAATCGATGTAGTCATTCTCGGTTTGGGAATGAACGGACATATCGCCATGAACGAGCCTGGATGCGCAATTGATTGCAGGACCCAAATTGTACTGTTGCATCCTATCACCGGACAGGTTGGACAAAAGTACTTCAATGAACCCAAGATACTGAAAGAAGGCATTACTTTGGGAATGGGAACACTCCTGGAAAGTACGCATATCATTTTAATGGTAAGTGGTGAGCACAAGGCTGAAATTGTCAGAAAAATGATAGAGGAGCCTGTTACGCGTGATCTACCCGGAAGTCTCTTGCTGAGCCATCCATCCCTTACCATTTTTTTAGATGGCGGTGCTGCCGCCCACCTATCAAATAAAAATTAAATATGAAGAGCCTTCAGATTCTAGGAATTGACCTTGGTGGAACGAATTTAAGAGCGGGAATCGTGGTTAACGGGATTATCCAATCCTTTGTTTCACAGGCCCTTCATTCGCACGGCACCGGAACTCAGGTTCTTGAGCAAATTTTCGGCGTAATTGATAAAATCATTAATAACGATATCGCAGCCATCGGAATAGGCATCCCAGGTCTTGTGGATCCAACAACAAGGATACTGTATGATGTGGTTAATGTTCCTGCGCTGAATGGGATGGATCTTTTAATGATTTTGGAGCAACGCTATAATATTCCGGTACAAATAGAAAATGATGCCAATTGCTTTACATTGGGAGAATTTCATTTTGGTGCAGGCCTCCCCTATGAATCTATTGTGGGATTAACCATAGGAACAGGGCTTGGTGCAGGAATTGTAATCAATGGCAAATTATTTACCGGCAAACACGGTGGCGCTGGAGAATTTGGAATGATAAAATATCTCGATAAAAATATCGAATATTATGTAAGTGGCCGCTTTTTCGAACATGTATACCAAACGACAGGAGAAATTGTTTTTCAAAGAGCAATAATGGAGGATGCGGAAGCGATTGAAATGTATGAGGATTTCGGCCGGCATTTAGGCGAAGCGATTAAAATGATTCTCTGTTCGCTGGATTGTGAATGTATCCTCATTGGTGGAAGCGCAAAGACAGCCTTTTCTTTTTACTCCAAGAGTATGTGGGATACGGTTAATGGTTTTGCATATAAACGTGCGGTTTCCGCCTTAAGCATTGAACCATCTATTCTGTTAAATGCGAATATCCTGGGGGCAGCTGCGCTACACTTTACGGTTGACCGACGGAAATAATAAATGAGGTTGTATCATAAATATAGATTGTCATCCTGAGCCTGTCGAAGGGCCTGTTAAATACGCTTTGAGGTGTTTCGACAAGCTCAACATGACAGCATTTGAGGTGAAATCGCCTTTATGATACAGCCTCTTCCAGGCCATATAAAGTGAACCTCAACGGCTAAAACTTCTTCAATGACAAATTCGCAGAAGTCATGCGCAAAATCAAAAACACCTGAATTGACCTTATAATATGCAATTCAGGTGTTTTTTTGACTAAACATGTTATTTCGTTTCCATCAGCGGACTTGGATCCAGGTGCTTTATTTTACCAGGATAACCTGGCAACCAGTGCTGGCTGTTGACTTAACCATATCATATCTCCGGTAAGATCTGCGTAGCCGCTTTGAGCTATAAAGGGGCTGAAATTAAGCTATCAAACCGTTTTCCATGATCCATCTACCAACCTCAAAATATTCAATGGGTTACTGTTCTTTAATGCTTCCGGAAGTATTTCATCAGGGATATCCTGATATGATACTGGTCTTAAAAACCGATAAATGGCCGCAGTACCCACTGACGTTGATCGTTGATCGGTAGTAGAAGGAAAGGGTCCACCATGGTGCATGGAATGGCAAACTTCTACACCCGTCGGGAAACTATTATAGATAACACGACCAGCTTTTTGAGTAATGATGTCAATTATTGGTATTAAGTTGTTTTGATCGGCAGGTTCTGCATGTACAGTTGCGGTAAGCTGCCCTTCCAACTGATTTATAACCTGATGGAGCTGTGCTACATCTTTAACCAATACCAAAAGTGTTGCCGGCCCAAAAACCTCTTCACTCAACGCCTTATTGAGGAGAAAATCTTCTGCAGAAACTGTAAATGCAATTGGCCTGGCTTCATTTCTATCATTATCCGCAGCCTTTATTCCCTGAGCCAAAACAGTCACCCCACTAACGCTTTTCGCTAATTCCAAACCTTTATGATAAGATTTGCTGATATTCTTATTTAGCATTGTTGCAGGTTCGCTGGCGCTTAAATACCCTTCAAACTGATTTAAAAACGCCTTCCCCGTCTCATTTTCAATCAGCAATACCAGTCCAGGGTTAGTACAAAACTGGCCAGCGCCCATTGTTACCGAACCAGCTAATCCTTTGGCAATTGCTTCTCCTTTTGCCTTTAATGCCTGCTCCATCAAAATAACCGGATTTATAGCACTCATTTCCGCATATATGGGAATAGGTTCAGGTCTGTTAACTGTGGCATTGTGGAGAACCATACCTATTTTTCTGGATCCCGTAAAACCAACAGCCTTTATGAACTTATGCTGCACAAGTTTTATTGATTGATCATCGGTAAGATTTAAAGAAGAAAATACACCTTCTGGCATTTGCGTTTTTTGAGCAGCCTTAATGATGGCAGATGACACCAGTTCGCTTGTGCCGGGATGCGAAGGATGCGTTTTAACAATGACCGGGCATCCTGCCGCAAGCGCCGATGCTGTATCTCCTCCGGCAGTTGAAAAAGCCAATGGGAAATTACTGGCACCGTAAACTGCTACAGGCCCAATTGGAATCAGCATTCTTCTGATGTCAGGTTTTGGCAAGGGAGTTCTTTCAGGTTGCGCAGTATCAATTCTCGCATCTACATACCAGCCATCACGTAATAACAACGCAAACATTTTCAGTTGACCACAGGTGCGGCCTCTTTCCCCTGTTATTCTCCCCATAGGCAAACCTGATTCAGCAGCAGCTCTCTCCAAGAGTGATTCCCCGAGTGCCATTATTTCATCAGCAATTGCTTCTAAAAACTCCGCACGCTGTATTGTAGAAGTGTTTTTGTAACTTATAAAAGCGTGATGTGCCAATGTCAGCGCTTGCTCAAACTCCGCTTCTGTAGCATAAATAAACTTTTCTGGCATTGAAATATTCTCCGCTGGATTGAAAGCTTGAAAGCTGTTCTCTCCTTTACCGCTACGGGTACTTCCAATAAAATTCTCACCTGTTATAGACATAATTATTTTTAAAGTTTAAAACTAGCGCGCTATTAACGGATAGCAATATAATTTGTTAATGTGCCAATGTTATCAATACTTATGCTAACCTCATCCTTTTCATTCAAAGTAAAGTCATTAGGCGGTACAATACAGGTTCCGGTCATTAAAAAACAACCATTATCGAAATCACATCCTGCAAACAGGTAGGTTACCAGCTCTTTTAGCGACCGTTTCATCCTGCTAATCGAAACCGAATCACTGAAAACCTCTTTGCTGTCTCTCTTTATCACCATTGCTATCATTGTCTGGTCTGAAATTGGTGCTTCTGGCACATATAAGCAAGGGCCCAATGCTGCACTTCTTTCATAAATCTTGGCCTGTGGCAAATACAATGTGTTTTCTCCTTCAATGCTTCTCGAGCTCATATCGTTACCGATTGTATAAGCCTGAATGTTCCCCGATGAGCTGATAAACAAAGTCAATTCAGGTTCTGGCACATTCCAAACTGAGTCTTTTCTTATATTTACATGCTGATTGTGACCTGCAACGCGATGCGGTAAAGACTTAAAAAACAACTCCGGACGATCTGCGTCATAAACTTTATCATACATACTTGCACCGCCTGAATCCTGAGACTCTTCTTTGCGCGCTTCACGACTGCGCAAGTAGGTTACCCCGGCCGCCCATACTTCCTGCTGTCCAATCGGGGCTTCTGCTCCATTTTCTAATATTGCCAGTGCTTCTACTTCAGGCAAAGATAATGTACCTTCCTGAGCTAACAGGTGAATTAAATGCTGATGGAGATTATCATTGTTTATTAAAGTATCCCAGTCGGTATTTAACAAATAATACCCAGTATCACCATGCAAAAGTGCCCCCTGTTTTGTTTTATATAATTTCATATCCTTGTTTTTAATGATCAAAATGTCTGTTTATTATAAAGATATCCCTCTTTTCCACGGGATAAAATCATTATGTCCTAATGTCTCGGCCTTGGCCCTTACCTGTCCGCTTGCTATTTCAATGATGTAATCCATAATACGCTCACCTACTTGCTTAATTGTTTCTTCACCGGTTATTATAGTTCCTGCATTGATGTCGATGATATCATTCATCTTTTTATACAATGTGGTGTTGGTAGATATCTTTACAACAGGAGCAATCGGATTACCCGTTGGTGTACCAAGCCCTGTCGTAAAAAAAACAAGCGTTGCTCCTGCCCCAACTTCTGCTGTTGTCGACTCTATGTCACTTCCTGGCGTACACAGTAATGTAAGCCCTGGTTTAGAAACCTGCTCAGGGTAATCCAGAACATCAATAACCGGGGATGTACCAGCTTTTTTGGCCGCACCTGCCGACTTAATTGCATCAGTAATCAAGCCGTCCCGGATATTGCCTGCAGATGGGTTTGAATCAAAGTCCGAGCCTACGGCTTTCGCCCTTTCATGATAAGCAGTCATTAAAGACATAAACTTTTTTGCAGTACTTTCATCCAGGCACCGATCGCTTAATTCCTGTTCAACCCCACAAAGTTCGGGGAATTCTGAAAGGATTACCGATGAGCCCAAAGCCACTAAAAGATCAGAGGTATGGCCCAAAGCCGGGTTAGCTGAAATCCCAGAAAACCCATCGGACCCGCCACACTCTAATCCGATACAAAGTTTGCTCAAGGGTGCTGGCTTGCGCTTATACTCATTGGCCTCCATTAAACCCGCAAAAGTCTGTTTGATGGCCTGGTTTATCAATTCTGACTCTGATCCGACCTGCTGATGTTCAAAACAGTACAAAGGTTTGTTAAAGGCTGGGTCACGTTTAGTTATCTGCTCTTTCAACAACGATATTTGCGCATTCTGACAGCCCAGGCTTAATACCGTTGCCCCTGCAACATTGGCATGGGTAATGTACCCGGCAAGCAGACCACAAAGATTAATGGCGTCATCTTTTGTGCCGCCACAACCTAATGAGTGGGTTAAAAATTTAACCCCATCGACATTTGGGAATACCCTATTTTCGATTCCTGCCCCAACATCTGTCAAATCTAAATCTACATTCAATATATCTGCTTTAGACATACCTGCCCTATGCATCTTAACCAATTGCTGAACCTGATTATAGTAAGAAAAATCATTATCATAATAGCCCAATCCTTTCATAAAAGCATCCTGAATCACCTGTACATTCTTATTTTCGCAGAACACCAATGGAATAACGAGCCAATAATTGGCTACACCAACTTTTCCATTTTCTCTATGATAGCCCATAAATGTTTTATCTTTCCAGGATGATATTTCAGGCAGCTCCCAACTAATTTTTCTTTCCTTAAGTTTATAACTACCAGAAGCATGACTAATATTATCTCTGGTAATTACTTCTCCTTTCTTAATCGTTTTATTTGCCTTGCCTACAAGTACACCATACATTAGAACCTCATCCCCCTTATGTAAGTCAACCGTAGCAAACTTGTGCTTTGCCTGCACATCAGTAATTAAATTGTATGTACCACTATCATTACTTACAGGCTCTCCGGCTTTTAAATCCGACAGTGCTATTTCGATATTATCGGTGTTATTTATTTTAAGTGTTTTTGATTTCATTAGTTAAGTATTTATTTTTCTAGTATTTACTTCACAACCTATTTCATCCTATGCAACAATCATGATTTATCATTTGATTTAGCTTAATGGTGCTGTAGTGAAATACTTTTAGGGTCAATCTTTTTCCCTATTCCTTTTATGGCATACCAGGCAATAAAAGCGAAACATACCATTGGTATCAGAAAGGCTATAGACATTCCTAAACGATCTCCTATCAGGCCCATTAGCGGAGGACAAAATGCGCCACCCGCAACTGCCATCACCAGAAACGAAGCTCCTTTTTTGGTCAGCGGTCCTAAATCATAGATACCTAAAGCAAAGATTGTCGGGAACATGATCGACATAAAGAAATAGGTAAAAAACAGGGCTATTACCGAAAACCATCCCATTTCTAACAATACTATAAATACCAACACAGTAT
>NZ_JBFTQI010000008.1:0-21479 GCF_056398925.1 Pedobacter sp. 01T416_2 | reverse complement strand
GAGCAGAATCAAATGGCAGCGTTATTAAAAGCGATGGCTCATCCTGCGCGGATTGCGATTCTTCAGCGTATCCTTAAATCGAATACCTGTATCTGTGGCGATTTAGTTGAGGAACTCGGCTTAGCTCAGGCTACTATTTCTCAGCATTTAAAAGAACTTAAAAATGCAGGTATTATACAAGGCACTATCGAGGGGGTGAGTATTTGCTATTGTATAGAACCTAAAACCTGGAAGTTATTACAAACACAGTTGGGCGATTTCTTTGCCTCATATAAAGGCGGCCAGAACTGTTGTTAAAAATTTTTTATTTAAATCAATCGTTAAATTGCAATATTATGATCAATATGTCTTCAATAACATGGAGCAGCTTTAAGGCTAATCTTCAGCAGCATCCAGAATTGGTATTACAGTTTCAATATGCTCCAGGCAAGTGGGTAAATGCCAATTATCACATCACTGAAATTAAACAGGCGCCGATTGTTTCGGTAGATTGTGGAGGCGTAATGAACGCCTGGACTGAGATTATTGTACAATTATGGGAACCTACCGAACAAGAAACGGGTAGGGCCATGCAGGTGAAAAAAGCACTATCCATTATCAATCTGGTAGAAAGCAAACTGCCGTTAAACCCCAATGGAATTGTGAAAATTGAATTTGGCAATTCTGCGTTCGATACGAGGCAAATGTTTCCAGGTGAATTTAAAATTGATGGGGAAAACCTGATTTTGGATCTAACACCTGATGCTACCCAATGTAAAGCGATTAACCGTGGCGGAAGCTGTGGTACCACCGAAATTGGTGAAGAATGTTGTGCGCCTGCTCAGCCGATAAAGCAAAAGGTCGAATTGGTTAATCTAGCAGCCAGTCAAAATAGTTGTTCTCCAGGAAGTGGATGTTGTTAATGATTCAAAAGTTATAGGAATGAAAAATGTATTGGTGCTTTGCACCGGAAATAGTTGCAGAAGTCAACTGGCAGAAGGCTATTTGAAACATTTCGCCCAAAATAAGGCCAAAATTTACAGCGCTGGTATCGAAGTTCATGGCGTTAACCCTAGGGCGATAAAAGTAATGGCTGAAGATGGAATCGATATTTCAGGACAAACCTCTAACAATATCGAGGAGTATTTTGATGTTCCTTTCGATTATGTGATTACCGTTTGCGATCATGCGAAAGAAAGTTGTCCATATTTCCCAACGCAGGCTATAAAAATGCACCATAATTTTCCCGATCCTGCAAAAGCCGTAGGTACAGATGAAGAAATTATGGCCGAATTTAGAAATACAAGAGATCTGGTAAAGGTTTATATGGAAGATTTTGTAAACAAAAACCTGAAAAGCTAATATGTCTGCAGATATTTGTGCCCCGGCAGCTCAAAGAAAACATCTAAGCTTTTTAGATCGTTATCTAACATTGTGGATTTTCTTAGCCATGTTATTAGGGGTGGGCTTAGGTTTTTTGTTCCCATCATCAGCAGTCTTGATCAATTCATTTTCGAGCGGGAGTACAAACATTCCTTTGGCCATCGGATTGATCCTGATGATGTATCCGCCTTTAGCAAAAGTTAAATACCAGAATTTAGGCGAAGTATTTAAAAATGTAAAAATATTAAGCGCTTCGCTTGTTTTAAACTGGATAATCGGCCCGATTCTGATGTTTTTCCTGGCCATTGCATTTTTACATGATTATCCCGAATACATGGCTGGCTTAATTATGATCGGCCTCGCCAGGTGTATTGCGATGGTGGTGGTATGGAATGAGCTTGCCGATGGGAACCGCGAGTATGCAGCTGGTTTAATTGCCCTGAACAGTATTTTTCAGGTATTGCTTTACAGTGTATTTGCCTATTTTTTTATTACGGTTTTACCACCCGTTTTTGGTTTAAAAGGCCTTTCTGTATCAATTTCCATTGCAGAAATTGCAAAGAGTGTAGGGGTTTATCTTGGGATTCCGTTTGTACTCGGTATTTTAAGTCAAAAAGTACTGATCAAGTGGAAAGGCGATGAATGGTTTTATTCCACTTTTGTACCGATGATTTCTCCTATAACCTTAATTGCTTTGTTATTTACCATTGTAGTGATGTTTAGTTTGAAAGGAGAATTAATTGTGCAAATTCCGTTTGATGTACTGCGAATTGCTTTACCCTTGGTGATTTATTTTGTGATCATGTTTGTGATCAGTTTTTTTGCGGGCAGGTATTTTGGAGCCGATTATGGCAAAAGTACCGCTATTGCATTTACGGCAACTGGTAATAACTTTGAATTGGCTATCGCTGTGGCTATAGGTGTATTCGGTATTCATTCAGGGCAGGCATTTGCCGGTGTAATCGGTCCGTTGGTTGAGGTACCAGCATTAATTGCACTGGTTAACCTGGCGCAATGGTTTAGGAAGAAGTATTTCAAAGAGTTGTAAGAGCCTGTTGAAATTTCATCCAATTATTTACTTATCTAACATTTCTATCACACTGAGCGGAGTCGAAGTGTCTTTAATATATCAAAAAAGGGTTTTTTACTAACCTACCATTAACAGACTCCAAAAGAAAAATCGTCATCTCGACTGAAACGCAGTGAAATGGAGAGGTTTATCCAGACAGATTTTGCTTCGCAGAGCTTTCGGGTTCTCGGCTTCGCTGCACTCCGCTCGAAATGACGATTGCTCTAGATATTACGCATCAATCTCATCAAAATTAGTGGCAGTTGCCAGATATTTCCAATTGGCCATATCCCTTTGTACGTCTGCAATTTTTGCATCAGCTACCTGATAAGCATCAGGCCCTAAGAATAAATGGAGCGGTGGGTTTTCACTTTTCGAAGCTTCAATAATTACCTCAACTGCTTTGGCCGGATCGCCTGGCTGTTGGTTATTGATGTCGTTCTGATGTGCCGCTTGCGAGTCGCGTACCTCTTTGTAGGCATCAATTGGTTTATTCGGTACCGCTAATGATCCTGCAGTTAGGAATGCCGTTCTGAAATAACCCGGCTCTACAATCGTTGCTTTGATTCCCATCGATTTTACTTCAGCCGCTAACGATTCGGTAAAACCAACGACCGCAAATTTTGTAGCGCAATATATTCCGAAACCAGGGAAGTTACCTGAAAAGCCACCGATTGAAGAAATATTGAAAATGTGACCTGATTGTTGTTTTCGCAATTGAGGAAGTACTTTTCTGATGACGTTTAACGAACCAAAAACGTTTACATCAAAATTTTGACGTGATTCTTTATCGCTCAATTCTTCTAAAGCACCAAGCATGCCATAGCCTGCATTGTTTACCACCACATCAACCTGACCGAATTTGCTGATCGTTTGGCTAATTGCCGCTTCTACACTGCTTTCGTCGATTAAATCAACAGCTAGTGGTAAAAAGTTTTCATGTTCACCAACTGCGTTAATTAAATCGTTCAGGTTTCTTGAAGTTGCAGCAACGCTAAGGCCATTGCTTAATAATGTTTTTACTAATGTAAGTCCCAGGCCTTTTGATGCGCCTGTTACAAACCATACTTTTTGATTTTCCATAATGTTTTTGTCTATTGAATTAATTTTCGTCGAAATCCGTTGAAATTGTAATGGCTTTCCAGTCTCTAAATTCCTTTTGTAGTGATTCTAACTTGTTGTTTGCTCTTTGAAAAGCGTCGTTCCCTAAAAGTAAATGAAGGGGTGGATTAGGCATACTTGCCAATGAGATCATTGCAGCAGCAGCTTTCTCCGGGTCACCGATCTGTTGACCGTCCATTTTTAGGTATTTGCTGTGTATTGCCCGCACTTCTTCGTATTCTGCAATTGGATTGGCAGCCAAAATCAACGAATCAGTAGTTAAAAAACTGGTTCTGAATGCGCCGGGAGCCACAACAGTTACTTTTATGCCAAATTCTTTTAGGTCTTCTGCCGATACTTCTGACAATGCAATCACAGCCGATTTTGCCGCTGCATATACTGCCCAGCCTGTTGCGCCTGCAATACCTGCAATTGATGCAATGTTGATGATATGTCCGGCTCGTTGTGCCCTTAAATAAGGTGAAGCTTTTCTGATGACATTCAGTGTTCCGAAAACGTTAACATCAAAACTGTTGCGTGTTTCTGCATCGCTAAGCTCTTCAATACTGCCTCCGATTCCGTAACCTGCATTATTGATGACCACATCGATTCTTTCGAATTTTGTAATAGTCGTCTTTATCGCATTCTCAACGCTTTGTTCATCGGCGAGGTTAACGGCTAGAGGAAGGAATTTTCCGCTATCATTATTTACTGCTTTTTTAAGTTCACTGATATTTCTTGATGTGGCCGCAACATATTGGCCAGCATTTAGCAACTGATGAACCAAACTTAATCCTAAGCCCTTTGAAGCTCCGGTAATAAACCAAACTTTTTTCTTGCCCATAGTTTTTTCCTTTTTGTTAAGACAAAATTACAGTGCAAATGGATTCGTTTTATTACGTTAATCAAACTTATGATTACGAAATTCAAACAATTCGGTAAGAAGTAGGGGTGTGGTTAGTTAGTTTTTTAAAAAAGTTATTAAAATGGGTAGGCTCTTCAAAACCAAGGCAATAACCTATTTCTGATATATTCCAGTYGGTATGCTTGAGTAAAGCTTTAGCTTCGCTTAATAAACGCTCAGTAATATAATGTGTGGTGGTTTTGCCAGTGGTTTCTTTAATTGCACGGTTTAAGTGGTTTACATGTACCGAAAGTTGCGAAGCATAATCTTTGGCTGAGCGCATGGTAAGCCTTTGCGTAGTTGTTTCGATGGGGAATTGACGCTCTAATAACTCCGTAAAGACAGAAGTGATCCTTGTATTGGCATCAGTATGTTTAAATAGTGTTTCAGATGGTTGTGTTTTTAGCGCAAAGTGTGTAATCTCAGTAATATAGTTTCTGAGCAGGTCGTATTTATAGACGTAATCGGTATTGATTTCCTCGAACATTTTATCGAAAATGCTTTCTATTTGAGCATCTTGTTTTTCATTTAAAATATACGCCGGTTTCCCGCCAGGTACGAACATGGGTAAATCACCAATGTTTCCGCGGATCTTTTCGGTAAAAAAAGCTTCTGTAAAAATACAAAAATAGCCTGTCACCTCGCTTTGTTTACCACTGGCCAATTCCCATGTATAAGGTACAAGCGGATTGAAGAAGATTAGAGCCGTTCCATTAATCTCAATGCTTTTGTCTGCATAGTGGTAAACATTATGTCCGCGGGTAAGGCAGATTTTGTAATAATCCCTACGGTTATAACTCATTGGCTTATGATCATCCTTTAAACAATCTTCTAACTTGAAAACGTTAAAGTGCCCCACGCCGTTTTGTAGGTTGTCTGGTAAGAAACTAAATTTGTTCTGGTAAAAATCTTCAATTGTCTCCGGCTTGTTCATAAATCAAAGTTACAAAATTCAAACGTAAATTAAATTACTGTAATTAAAAGGAGATTTCGATGATAAAAATATTTGCATTAAATATACCGATTGGTATATATTTGCATCGTCAATTTAAAAGAGCATGACTAAGGCAGAAAAAACAAGAAATTTCATTGTAGAGAAAACCGCACCTATTTTTAATATGAAAGGTTATGCAGGCACTTCTTTAAATGATATTACTGCTGCCACGGGTTTAACCAAAGGCAGTATTTACGGTAACTTCGCCAATAAGGATGAAGTGGCGCTGGCGGCTTTTGATTATAACCTGAAAAATGTTTCATCAAGGATAGATGCTGACATGAACAAACAGGTCAGCGTAAAGGATAAGCTTTTGGTGTACATCAATATTTACCAGAAATTTATCGATGGTTCTGTATCAGAAGGAGGTTGCCCTGTTTTAAATACTGCTGTTGATGCTGATGATACCCATCCCGAATTGCGGGAAAAAGTTTTGAAAGCAGTTTTAGGCTGGAAAAATAAAATTGCTAAACTGGTTGAATCAGGTATTTATGCCAAAGAAATCAATGCAGATCACAATCCAGAGCAGGTTGCGCTAACAATTATTGCTATAATAGAAGGCGGCATTATGATTTCGAGGTTGACCGCAAAACCTGCACACTGGAATTTAATTATGGACTCATTAAAAAAATATATCAATAGCCTCAGCTAAAAATTTTTAAACTAAAATATACCGATTGGTATTTTATTATGAAAAGAACCAGAATAATAACTTGGGAAGACCCAATGAAAGGAGCGAAGGAAGCTATGCAGATGGATGGTGTTGATTATCTGCAGGCCATGAGCGATCATAAATTTCCGCTGCCGCCATTATTACATACCTTGGATTTTAGTGTAAGCCTGATCGAAAAGGGCAATGTGGTTTTCGAATTTACACCTCAAGAGTTTCATTACAACCCAATTGGCACTGTGCATGGCGGGGTAATCACTGCTATTTTAGATTCTGCTATGGGCTGTTCGGTCCATTCGCTTTTACCTGTGGGAAAAGGATATACCACTTTAGAGCTGAAGATAAATTTCCTGAAAGCTGTTACCATCCAAACCGGGAAACTAAAAACCGTAGGGAAGGTGATCAACCTTGGTGGACGTACCGCCTTGGTAGAAGCGCAATTAATTGATGAAAATAATAGCGTTTATGCTCACGCGGTGAGCACTTGTTTAATCTTAAAATTTTAAAAAAAAAATATAAAATGAAAACTTCACAAAATACCGTTTTATTGATCGGCGGAACAGCTGGTATCGGTTTAGAAATTGCAAAACAGTTGACTGCTTTAGATAATCATGTAATTATTACTGGTAGAAACCAGGAACGACTAGATGCAGCTGCTGCATCATTACAAAATGTAACCACCATTCTTTCTGATGTAAGCAAGGCTGAGGATGTAGATCAATTGGTAGCCCGCATCAAAGCTGATTTCCCTCAATTAAATATCGTGATCAATAATGCAGGAAGAGCAATCCTGTACAATTTAGCTGACCCCAATGAAGATGCTTTTGCGAATGCAGAAGATGAAATGTTGACCAATTATTTATCAATTATCAGGATCAATCAAAAATTGTTGCCTGTTTTAAAAGCACAGCGCGAATCAGCTATCGTAAACGTTTCATCTATTGTGGCTTATGTTCCCGGAGTTACTTTGCCAACTTACGCGGCCAGTAAAGCAGCATTACATTCTTACAGCACTTCGTTAAGGTTAAGTTTAGAAGAAACTGCTGTTAAGGTTTTCGAATTGATGCCACCATTGGTGGATACTGAATTCTCAAAAGAAATTGGCGGTCATAACGGCATTAAACCATCGGTTGTTGCAGATGATCTGTTGGYGGCTTTAGCCAATGATGAGTTTGAAATCAGGGTAGGTGATACTGCAAAGATTTATGAGTTGTTCAGACAATCGCCGGTTGATGCTTTAAATGTGATGAATGCAAATAGAAAAGCCTGGACCGATTCTGTTCAAAATTAATCAGATAACTGGAATGAAAAAGAAGGTGGCATTTGCATTTATTATGGCGGTTTTTACTACAGGAATAGTTACTTTCGCGGCCATAAGTGTTAATCTTGGATTTACATCGATCTTTATGAAGGTTTGGTTAAAATCATGGGGCATTTCTTACATTGTAGCCATTCCTGCTATATTAATTATTGCCCCACGCGTACAATCATTGGTCGATTATTTATTCAAGGATATTGACTAAAAATTAAAAAAATGAAAAGAGTAGTAGTAACAGGTTTAGGTGCAATAACACCGCTTGGTAATACCGTTGAGCAATTCTGGCAACAGATATTGACCGGAAAAAGTGGCATCGGTCCCATTACAAAATTTGATGCCAGTAAATTCAAAACCCGTTTTGCGGGCGAGGTGAAGGATTTTAATCCTGAAGAATACCTGGAGAAAAAAGAAATTAAAAAGTACGACCTTTTTACCCAATATGCAATCGGATCGAGCGATCAGGCGATAAAGGATGCAGGATTAGATTTTGCTGCAATGACCGATGATCAATTGGCTGAAGTTGGCGTAATCTGGGCAACCGGAAATGGCGGGATCGGTACTTTTGAAGCGCAGTTGGAAGAATTTCATGCAGGTGATGGAACACCAAGGTTTAATCCTTATTTCATTCCAAAAATGATTGTCGATATTGCCGCCGGAGCCATTTCCATCCGTCATAAATTGCGTGGACCAAATTATTGTACCGTATCAGCCTGTGCATCATCTAATACTGCCATTATCAATGCTTTCGATACCATTCGTTTAGGAAAAGCAAGTGTAATGATTGCCGGTGGTTCTGAAGCTGCGTTGACCAAGTCATCTGTAGGTGGCTTTAATGCTGCTCAGGCTCTATCTAAAAATAACGAGGATCCACAAGGGGCTTCTAAACCTTTTGATGCCGACAGAGATGGTTTTGTAATGAGCGAAGGTGCAGGTGCATTGATTTTAGAAGATCTGGATCATGCTTTAGCACGTGGTGCCCACATTTATGCCGAAATTATTGGTGGTGGAATGGCCGCTGATGCATATCACCTAACCGGAACCCCTCCTGATGGGATCGGTGCGGCTTTGGGTATGACAAAAGCTTTAAAAGATGCTGGAATTACTGCTGATAAAATCGATTATATTAATGCACACGCCACTTCAACCGGATTGGGCGATTTAAGTGAATTACAGGCGATTAATACTGTATTCAAAGGTTTACCAGTCGTAATTGGTGCAACTAAATCGATGACGGGTCATTTGCTTGGTGCTGCCGGAGCGGTTGAAAGTGTAATCAGTGTTTTATCGATCAGAGATAATGTGGTACCGCCTACTATTAATACCAAAAATCTTGACGAAAACATTCCAAAAGGATTGAATTTTGTGTTGAGAGAAAGTATTAAAAAGGAGATCAATTATGTTTTAAATAACACTTTTGGCTTTGGTGGTCACACCGCGAGTACTATCTTTAAAAAGTATGAGGCTTAATTGATTTTGTTATTCTCAACCTGATTGGGAATTTTTAAAGTGTTTGGTTAATCGCCAAGCACTTTTTTTGTTTTAGATAGGTTTAAATCGTGTCGTCATCTCGACTGGAGTGAAATGGAGAGACCTATTTTTTCAGGGTACAAAAATTAAAACTATACTGGTCTTAGCGTCTCCCTAAGACCTAATAATTTTCTGCCACGGAAACACAGAAGCACGGAAAATGTAATATAACAGTCTTCAATTACGCTCAGACCAACAATCACTTTGGGTTATGCCAATGGGTTAGAAACCAATGAACCAATGCCTAATGACCCCATTATTTATCCATCAATAAATTAACAAGCTCTTTCAATTCTTCAATTTCCAGTTCTAGTTTCTCTATTCTGTTTTCCAGTTCAGTAGGATCAAATTGCGGGGTGCTTATTGTTTCGGTTTCAGGTTCTGAAGTAGTTTCGGCCTGTTCGCCTAAAAGATGAACAAAACGAGCCTCTTTTTGACCAGCTTTTTTTGCCAGTTGTTTTACAAATGCTGGTTCTTCATCTGATAGTTTCTGAAGCTGTTCTAAGACTTCTTCTATGCTTTCAAATTCATACAATCTTCCCGAATTGCTATTGATTTCACCAGGTGTTAGTGGTCCGCGTAAAAGCAATAAACAAATAATGGCCAACTCCGAAGGCAATAAAGGATAAACAATAGCCAGATTATGTTTGTATTTAGTTGCGCGACTTGATCCTCCTGTGGCAGTGGAGATTAAACCTTTTGTTTTAAGTTGATTTAGTGTTAAAGTTATGGTTTCTTCATCGTAATTTACCACAGGATTTCTTGAGCTTTTTTGATTACATGCAGCTGTTAAACTGTTCAAAGTCATTGGGTAATAATCGGGCGTGGTGCGGCTTTTTTCTATTAATGCGCCTAAAACACGTTGTTCTTCTGCTGATAAATCGGGTAGTGGTTTTACGTTGTCCATGTTATAAAAGTATAAATTGGTTGAACATTTTGGAAATTATTTTGTTAATGATTTATTTCTAATGAGTTATATAAAAATACTAACGATAGAATAATTCTAAATTTCTGAATTGCTACATTCTGAGCTTTAGAATTACGAACTTAGGAGTACATCCCAATATCTAAATATCCAATTATGAAATCTTCCGATCAGAAACCAAATCAGGGTGATAGCAGGCGCGATTTTCTCAAAAAAAGTTCGGTAATTACAGCCATTGCATTAACGCCTGGCGTTGCGGTTAAAGCAGCAGAAAGTAATGCCGATGAACGTTTCGCTCAACTTTTCGAGAAAATCCCATTAAAACTTACGGTAAATAATAAAGCATATCAAACTACGGTTGAGCCGAGGGTAACGCTTTTAGATTATTTGCGTGAAGAATTACACCTAACGGGGACTAAAAAAGGATGCGACCATGGCCAGTGTGGCGCTTGCACCGTTCATGTTGATGGACAAAGGGTAAATTCATGCCTCAGTTTAGCTGTGATGAATGAGGGAAAGAAAATTACCACGATTGAAGGATTGGCCAACGGCGAAACTTTGCATCCCATGCAGGCTGCATTTATCAAGCATGATGGTTTTCAATGTGGCTATTGTACGCCGGGACAGATTATGTCGGCTGTGGCCTGTGTACGCGAAGGGCATACTGGTTCGAGAGCAGAAATAAGTGAATATATGAGTGGAAATATCTGTAGATGTGGTGCTTATCCTAATATAGTTGATGCGATTATTGAAGTTAAGGAAGGAGGCGAAAAGGTATGATCAATTTTCAATACTTAAGAACAACCACGGCAAAATCAGCAATTGCCTTGTTGGTAAAAGATAAAAACGCAAAATTCCTGGCCGGAGGTACCAACCTGATCGATTTAATGAAAAGAGGTGTTACGGCGCCCGAAAAACTCATCGATATCAATCATGTTCCATTAAAGCAGATCGAGCAGATTGGAAATAAAATCCATATTGGTGCTTTGGCTTCTAATTCTGCAGTTGCAGACAATGCGCTGATTAAAGAGAAACTGCCATTACTTTCCTGGGCTTTACAAGCGGGCGCATCTGCCCAGCTGAGAAATGTAGCTACTGTTGGTGGTAATATGATGCAGCGTACACGTTGTGGTTATTTTTACGACACCGAAATGCCTTGTAATAAGCGTCAACCCGGTACAGGCTGTGGTGCCATGGAAGGTTTTAACCGCATGCATGCTATTTTCGGGACTTCAGAGAAATGTATTGCCGTTCATCCAAGCGATATGTGCGTAGCATTAACGGCTTTAGATGCTGAAGTGTTGGTGGCCAATGCTAAAGGAGAACGTAAAATACCATTTAAAGATTTTCATCGTCTGGCAGGAGATACTCCGCAGTTAGACAATAACTTAAAAGCAGACGAAATGATTATTCGTTTGGAAATTCCGATGAATAACCTCGCTAAAAATTACCATTATCTTAAAGTTAGAGATCGGGCTTCTTATGCTTTTGCACTTGTTTCTGTAGCTGCAGCATTTGAGCTCAGCAATAATAAAATTACCGATATTCGTTTGGCAATGGGTGGAGTCGCGCACAAACCCTGGCGTTTAACAGCATCCGAAAATTTCTTAAAAGGAAAAGAAGCCACCTTATCGAATTTTGAACAGGCAGCCCAGTTGGCCATGAAGGATGCAAAAGGTTTTGGAGGAAATGACTTTAAACTTAAACTGGCACCCAATACAATAATCGAGGCGTTGAATCTTGCAAAATCTAAAGCTTAGTTATGGAAAAGAGAATTTTAAAAGACGACAACGACCGCGTAGATGGAATTTTAAAAGTTACGGGGCAAGCTAAATATTTTGCGGAATACGAACTGCCGGGTTTAACCTATGGTGTTTTGGTAACCAGTACCATTACCAAAGGAAAAATTACAGCGCTCGATACCAAGGCGGCTGAAAAAGCACCAGGTGTAATTGCTGTGATTTCGCATTTAAATAAGCCATCGGCAGCTGCTTACGAGCAGGAAGGCGGTCCACAGATGAAGATTTTTTATACCGACAAAATTTTCTACAATGGACAGCCAATCGCAATTGTAGTGGCCAATACCTTCGAAAGGGCAACTCATGCGGCATCATTGGTTAAAGCAACTTATGCTAAAGAGGATTTTAACACTGATTTTGAAAAAGCTTTAAAAGATCCTAAAGCAAAGAAACTTCAAGGTCAGGCCGACTATAAACGTGGCATAGAAAACGCTTATAAAACAGCAGAGGTGAAGCTCGAAGAAAGATATTTCCTGCCTATCGAAACACATAACCCGATGGAACTGCACGGAATTATCGCTGATTGGAGGCCAAATAACCAGCTTACCGTTTATGCCAAAACACAAGGTGTAAAAGCTACTCAGGGTACCATTGCAAATGTTTTTAAAATTCCAATGGAGAATATTCAGGTAAATTCGGAGTTTGTTGGCGGTGGTTTTGGAATGGCTTTACGCACATGGCCATTGGAAATTGCAACAGTAATGGCCTCTAAACATATTGGTAAACCTGTAAAAGTGGTGATTACCAGGATGCAAATGTTTACCATGGTGGGTAATCGGCCGGCAGCCATACAAACCATTGGTTTGGGGGCAAACAAAGATGGTAAATTAACAGGGATTACACACAGGGCTTATGGCGAAACCTCTACTTACGAGAACTTTACCGAAGGCGTGGTGAACATGGCAAAGTTTATGTACCAATGCGATAACGTAAATACGGCTTATGCCATTGTTCCGGTAGATCTTGGCGTTCCAATATGGATGCGTGGTCCAGGAGAGGCTACAGGAGCTTTTGCCCTGGAAAGTGCAATTGATGAAATGGCGCATGCTTTGGATATGGATCCATTGGATTTCAGGATAAAAAACGATCCTGAAACCGATCAACAGAAAAACAAACCCTTTTCGAGCAAAAACATTAAAGAAGCCTATAAAATCGGGGCAGAAAAAATAGGGTGGGGCAACCGGAAAAATAAGCCTGGCAGTTTGATTGAAGGACCATGGCAAACAGGTTATGGGGTAAGTGTTGGCGTTTTTAACGCCAATAGAGGTAAAGCCAGTGTGAAAGGCATTTTAAAGGCTGATGGATCGCTGCTTTTGCAAAGTGCAACCAGCGATATCGGTCCGGGAACAGGAACTGGCATGACTTTAATCGCCAATAAATTAATGAAAATTCCTGTAAATAAAATTACATTCGAATTAGGCGATTCTTCTTTGCCACCAGCGCCAAGTCAGGGCGGTTCGGCTACGTTATCTACAGTAGGTTCGGCAGTTAATGATGTTTGCGTAGCGTTAAAATCAGCCATCGCAGAACTGGCTGCAAATTCGAATATGGATGCAACGGCTAATTTTGTTGATGTTTTAAAAAAGAATAATCTTCCGCAAATAGAAGTAACCAAAGAAAGTCAAGGGGGAAAGGAAAGAGATAATTTCTCTATGTATTCGTTTTCCATTCACTTTGTACAGGTAAAGGTTCATTCGCTTACAGGCGTAGTAAAAGTGAGTAAAATCGTTTCTGTAGGCGATTCCGGTACCATTGTAAGTCCAAAAACGGCCCGAAGCCAGATGCTCGGTGGTGCTGTTGGCGGTATTGGTATGGCTTTAACCGAAGAATCGATTATCGACCACCGTTATGGAAGATATATCAATAATAATTTTGCCGATTACCATGTTCCGGTAAATGCTGATGTGCCAGAAATTGATGTGAATTTTATCAATAAGCCCGATCCTTACATTAATCCGATGGGTGCAAAGGGAATGGGTGAAATTGCGCTGATCGGTTTTTCTGCTGCTGTAGCTAATGCTGTTTTTAATGCCACCGGAAAGAGGATCAGGACATTGCCGATAACGCCGGATAAGATATTGGCTTAGTTAAGTTGTCTTTTAGTTTAATTCCAAACGCGGTTTGTCATCCTGAGCATAGTCGAAGGATCTTTACTTAGATAGATAACTGAACTTGATTTGGAATTACGAAGTGCTAATCGAAGATAATCTTATTGCTTTGGATCTACGTGCCTCGAAATGATAACCATTCAAATAAACAAAAAATGCATCCAGATTTTACATTGGGACGCATTTTTTGTTTATTTATCTTGTTAAGGGTAACAGTTTGAAGATTTTTCGCTTTCGCTCAGAATGACAAACAGAAAAATTATTTCGCAACTGCTTTACCCGAGTAAGTTGCCGCTAGCTTTAATGCATTGTAAGTATTAACAATTCCGCCACTGATACAAAGATCAGAGAATGGGATAGAAACTTTTTCTGCGTCTGGTTCTTCGCCTTTAGCATACTGTACGTTATGGTTAACTTTGGTAACCGATTTAACAATGATTTCTTTTACCTGCGCCGCTGTTAATTTTGGATAATAAGAGCGGATTAATCCTGCTAAGCCAGCTACAACAGGAGATGCCATACTGGTTCCGTCTAAATTTTTGTATTTAGAACCCGGTACAGTAGAATAAATCTGAACGCCTGGAGCAAAAACATCTACCTGGGTTTTGCCGAAATTAGAGAAACTGGCTTTTAGTGTTTCATCATCTTTAGGGCCTGAAGCACCAACGGTAATCCACGATGCAATAGTTTTCTCATCTAAATCTTTGTGGTTAGGGAAATTATTYTCTACATCGATATTTTTGTTTTCGTTACCCGCTGCCTGAACGATCAATACATCTTTAGATGCCGCATATTTCATAGCTTCATTAACGATGGCCTTGTCCCAGCTATAAGCCTTGCCAAAACTCATGTTGATTACTTTTGCACCGTTATCAACAGCGTAACGAATAGCATTAGCAACATCTTTATCCCTTTCATCACCATTTGGCGTACAACGAACACCCATAATGGCAACGTTATCTGCTACACCTAAAATACCAAGTTTGTTGGTTCTATCAGCCGCAATGATACCGGCTACGTGTGTGCCGTGCATCGCATCAGGACCTGCAACATCGTTATTGCCATAAAATTTCTCCTTAACATTGTTCGGATCATCGCCAACAATAGCGCGCGGATCATAGTCAAGATTTAAGTTGTAATTAACCTGGCGACTATAATAATCAAATCCTTCTGTAATCTGATCTTCGTAAAAATCTTTGAAGTTGCCTTTTTCTAATTGCTGGCTCAGTATATTTTGGATCCTGCCTTCAACCTCTGTAGAAGGTTTGAAGTTTTTAAAATCTTCTACGGTTGGGTTTTCTTTACCGATTTTCTTTACCACAGCATCTAAAGCTGTTTTAAAACCAGTAATACCTGCCAGATTTTCCCTGGCTTCTGCCAATTGTTTTTCTAAGTCGGCTCTTTCTGCTTTAAAAATTTCAAAATCCTTTTTATCTTTTTCTGCTACATTTGCATCTGTGGTATTGGCAAAACGTGCCTGATCGCGACGAACCAAACGGGTTAATTCTAAGGTTTCGAAGTTTACAGATTCTTTAGGGCCGCCAATAAAGTTCCAGCCATTTATATCGTCGATATAACCATTCTTATCATCGTCCTTGCCATTGCCGGTTATCTCTTTGGTATTTACCCACATAATTCGTTTTAAGTCTTCATGGGTAGCTTCTACACCACCATCATTAACTGCTACGATAACTTTAACAGATTTTTTACCTTTTAAAAGTTCTTTATATGCTTTTTCGGTACTGATTCCGAATGTACTATCACTTTTAAGATCAAGATTTTGCCAATTGGCTTTTTGCGCACTGACCAAAGTTGGTACCGCACTTACAAGCGCAACACTTAACAGCGCGCTAAAAATTCTACTCTTATTCATTTATGTATTTTTGTATTAAACGGCGAAAGTTAATTTTAATTTTTTTATTGGAAGAAATTGTATTAAAAATGATGTTTTTCACACATTTTGGTAACGAAAAAAATCCTGAAATTCATTATTCAGGATTTTGATCTTTAAAGCAAAATTTGCCTCTGTTTATTTCATATTGGCAACGATTTTTTTTGCCATTTCATCATGAGATTCGATTACACTTAAAGTGTTGCCAGCCCAGCTTTTAATTGCCTGATCGCGGTTTTGCATCCCCAGTTTAAATAAGGCTACTGTTTTTTCATGATCGGTAACCATCATAACCATATAATGTTTATCAAAAGCTGTACCCGTCATTTTCTTCATTTCATCCAAATGAATCTGATCTTCGGCCGGCAATGCATCTGGGGTGATTACTTTTTTGTTGACAGCCAAAGCTTTCAACTCTGTATTGGCTTTTGTGTGATCAGTCAACATTTTAGCGGCGAAATCTTTCACCTCAGCACTTTTGGCATTTTTCTGTGCAATCTTAGCGGCTTCAACTTCCATGATACCTCCAATTGCTGCTTTTCTTAAAAAAGTTGCACCCGCTTCATCAACACCCGATTCTGTACTTTCGGCTCCTGTAGCATGGTTGCCATTTACCATATTGGTATCGCCAGCAACACTGTCTTTTGTTGTTGCCGATTTCTTATCTGCAGTTTGACAAGCCTGAAATGAAAGCACCAGGGCAAAAGCAGTGGATAATAAAAATATCTTTTTCATGTTTTCTCTATGTTTTGATGTGTATGAAAAACAAGAGAGTTGAAAAAAGGTTTTAGCTGCTGAATGGCGATTATTCCGCTCCGTATGGATTTTTAACAACAATGGCCATTAAACGCTCCGGATTTTCAATTGGCTCGAAACCAAATTGTTTGTACAATCCGTGTGCATCTAAGGTACCGAGCCGATAAGTTCTTAATCCCTGTAGATCGGGGTGGAAGATCATAAACGACATTAGTTTTTTTGATAAGCCCAAACCGCGGTAACTTTCTTTAACGTACACATCGCAAAGCCATGCAAAGGTGGCCTTATCGGTTACCCAACGGGCAAAACCTACCTGCTCTGTTCCTTTGTAAATGCCAAAACAAAGTGAGTTTTCAATAGAACGTTTTACGGTATCTAAGGGGATGCCTTTTGCCCAATAAGATTCTACACTTAAATAATGATGTATGGCTTCGGGATCTAAAAGCTCTTTTTTATCGGAAAATATAAAACCGTTTTCGCTGATTTCCATGAGTTGAATGGTTAATCGGTTAATTGTTTAAATTGGTTAATTGTAGTAATACAGCAGTACGGTTAACCGATTAACCAGTTTAAACAGTTAAGCTTTCTAATTGCGCATATTAATAAACTGTAATGGCTGACCAAAATCTTCATTTCTACAAAGATTCATCACAGCTTGCAGATCATCGATTTTTTTTGCGGTTACTCTAACCTGATCGTCCRTAATAGCAGGCTGAACTTTTAATCCACTCGCTTTGATCTTTGCCACAACCTTTTTTGCTGCTTCCTTATCTAATCCTTCTTTAATACTGATTTCTTTTCTGATCATGTTACCGGAGGCCTGATGCTCATCGCCAAAATCTAAACTTTTCGGATCTAAATTCTGTTTCATCATCCGCGAGATAATGGAACCTTCGATTGCTTTTAATCGCATATCATCTTCAGTAACAATGGTTACCACGTTTGTTTTTTTATCCAGATCGATGGTGCTTTTCGATCCGTTAAAGTCGAATCGGTTAAGGATTTCTTTTTTAGCATTGTTAATTGCGTTGTCCAATGTTTGCGCATCAACTTTACTTACAATATCAAAAGAAGGCATGGTTTTAGCTTTAAAGTAAAAAAATAAGTAGATTTAATAGAAATTAATCCATCCTCACAAAAAAACGAAAAATAATATGAAAACCACTAAACCGAAGTCTCAAAAAAAGATCACCAAAAAAGAAGTGAAGAAACAATTGGAGCAGTCGATTACAGATAAGTTCTTAGATGTGATCAAAAGTTTAGGTCATGATGTATCGGAAATTAGTACGGAGGTAGGGAAAGCGAGTAAGCGTGTGGCTAAAAAATTAACTAAGAAGTTCACCATCGTAAAGGCAGATGTGGGACAGAAAATTGATGATTTGCTACATGCATCAAAAGAGAAAGCAAAAGCAGCGAAGAAACCAGTTGCCAAAGCGGTAAGTAAATCTGAAAGAACTGCTCAGAAAGTTGTTAAAAAAGCCGTTGCAAAGGCTAAACCAGTAGTACAAAGCATTAAGGTTGCTGCAATAGAAACAGAAGAAAAGGCAGAAAAAGTATTGGCAAAGCCAGTTATAAAAGCAAAAGAAGCAGCAAAAGAGTCGACAACAGTTGCCAAAAAAGCGGCAAGTACCGCAGGTAAAGCACCAGCAAAAGCTGCTACAGCAGTTAAAAAAGTAATAGCGCCGGCCGCTACTCCTGCAAAAGCAGCCCCTGTTGTTAAAAAAACGGTTGCTAAAACTTCAACATCGGTTAATAAAGAGACGAAAACACCTACTAAAAAATAAATTTGTTAACGTTAACGTGTAAATGAATTAACATCAATTTAACAAATTAATGTGCAGTTTTGAGCATCCCTGTTTTGGCAGGGATTTTTTATTTTTTTAAATGAGCAATAAGAAGATCCCTTTTTTAAACCGCGAAATCAGTTGGCTTTACTTTAACGAACGTGTACTGCAGGAAGCCGCCGATGAAACGGTTCCGCTGATTGAACGGATTAAATTTCTATCTATATTTTCTTCAAATTTAGAGGAATTTTACCGTGTGCGAGTGGCCACCATGACCCGGCTAACCAATCTGAACGATAAGGCTAAAGCACTTTTGGGATTTAATCCAAAGAAAATTCTGAATGAGATTAAAAATATTGTTGTAAAACAGGAAAGAAAATTCGACCAGCTTTTTCAGGCTACCCTGATAAACGAACTTGCTCAAAACAGGATTTTTATCTTAAACGATACTCAACTGAATGTAAGCAGGGGAGAATTCGTTAAAAATCATTTCAGGGATAAGATTTTATCTAACCTGGTTCCCATTATGCTGGATATGGATAAACCTTTTCCAGAACTGAAAGACCGGTACCTTTACTTTTTTGTTAAACTTTCGAAAAAGGATACAAAAATTAAAGAGAAATATGCACTGATTGAAATTCCGCCTAATTTGCCACGGTTTTTGGTCCTGCCTGAAACAAACGATTTAAAATTTATTATTCTTGCCGAAGACATTATCAGGTATTGTTTGGATGATATATTTTATGTTTTTACTTACGATAATTTAGAGGCTTATTCGATCCAGCTAACGCGGGATGCCGAATTAGATATCGATAAAAACATTAATGATAAGTTTATCGAAGATTTAAAAAGCAGTTTAGAAAAACGTAAAAAAGGAAAACCAATGCGTTTGCTTTATGATTCGGCGATGCCTTTAAATATGCTTACTGTACTGGTGAATAAACTTAAGCTTGAGGCCGAAAGTTTAATTCCGGGTAACCGTTACCATAAGTTTGGCGATTTTATTGCTTTCCCAAATGTAGGTAAAAAGGAATTGGAATATGCGCCGAATGTGCCACTGAAGGTTCACGATTTGCACAGAACCCAAAGTATGTTTAATAAAGTTGCCCAGCGCGATTATTTGGTAAATTTACCCTACCAATCGTATGACTATATTATTTTGTTCTTACGTGAAGCTGCAATTGATCCGAAAGTAACCGAAATACAGATTACTTTATACCGGTTAGCCGAAAACTCAAAAGTAATCAATGCATTAATCAACGCAGCTAAAAATGGTAAAGCAGTTTCTGTTTTATTAGAACTTAAAGCACGTTTTGATGAACAGGCTAATATTTACTGGACCAGCCGCTTAATGGAGGAGGGGGTTAAGGTAAATTACGGTTTAACCGACTATAAAGTGCACTCTAAAATTTGTTTGGTTAAACGGATTGAAAAAGACAAGCCAGTTTACTATGCAAACTTAGCAACAGGAAACTTTAACGAGAAAACCGCAGGTTTATACTGTGATCATAGTATTTTCACCGCAAAGAAAGAGATTACGAACGATCTGGTAAAACTTTTTGATGCGTTGAGCAAACGTACAGTAACTAAGGGATTTAAACACCTGATTGTTTCGCCGCTGGAGAGCCGTTCGAAACTGGTCAATTTTATTAACCGTGAAATCAGGAATGCTAAACAGGGCAAACTTGCTTACATCATGTTAAAGGTAAATAGTTTAGCGGATGAAGGAATTATTGCCAAACTTTACGATGCGAGCAATGCTGGGGTTAAAGTTCAGCTGATTATCCGTGGTATCTGCTGTCTGGTACCTGGAGTAAAGGGCTTTAGTGAAAATATTACCGCCATTAGTATTATCGATAAGTTTTTGGAGCATGCCAGGGTTTATATTTTTGGTAATAACGGTAAAAACGACATGTATTTATCATCTGCAGATTTAATGAGCAGGAATTTCGAACACCGCGTAGAGGTAGGATTCCCGGTTTTAGATCATGATGTGAAACAGGAGATACAGGATATTATCGATCTGCAACTGCAGGATAATACCAAATCAAGGCAGATTAATACTTTGAACAATAATAAATACCATAAAAACAGATTAAGTAAAAAGATAAGGGCGCAGGTAGACATCTACAACTATTTAAAAACAAAGCATCAATCATAATGTTAAGATACGCAGCTATAGATATCGGTTCGAATGCGGTGAGGTTACTCATCGCTGATATTAGCAAACAAGACGGAAAATATAAGTATAAAAAGAACACTCTTATACGTGTGCCGCTCCGGTTGGGAGATGATGCATTCTTAGATCAATATATTTCGGAAAAAAAATCTGCAGATCTGGTAAAAACCATGACTGCTTTTAAAAATCTGATGGATGTTTATCATGTTTCGGAATATTTAGCCTGTGCAACATCTGCCATGCGTGAGGCCCGTAATGGAGAAGATATTGTTAAGCTGATTAAAAAGGAAGCAGACGTTACTTTAGAGATTATTGAGGGGCAGCGGGAAGCAAATATTATTTATGCTAACCATATTGAAGAAGAGTTAGACGAAAATAAAAATTACCTATATATTGATGTGGGTGGAGGTAGTACCGAACTGTCAGTTTTTGTAAAAGGTGCTCCAGAAGCATCAAGATCCTTCAATATTGGTACAATCAGGATGCTCGATAACCAGGATAAGGAAGAAACCTGGGATGAAATGAAAGATTGGGTAAAAGAACATACAAAAGCATATAAACATTTGGCAGGCATAGGTACCGGTGGTAACATCAATAAACTCTTCCGCATGTCGGATGAGAAGGAAAATGCACCTCTGTCTTTGCAAAAGCTAAATTCGATGTATAATAAATTAACCAGTTATTCACTGAAAGAAAGAATTAATACGCTGGGCTTAAATCCCGACCGTGCAGACGTAATTATCCCGGCTTGTGAGATTTATTTAACCTTAATGAAATGGACTGGTATAAAACAGATTTATGTGCCTAAAGTGGGTATGGCCGATGGCATTATTAAGTTGTTGATTGAAGAGAAATTGGATTAAATTAAGCTACTTGATCGTCATTTCGACCGAAGTGGGAGAAATCTATCAAACAGATTTCTCTCCCGACTTAACATCGGGACTACGATGCAGTCGAAATAACGAATTTGGTTTCGAATGAATAACATCAGAAGAAAATTCTCTCCGCCTCGTCATCCTGAACTTGTTTCAGGATCTTTTTAGTCAGGAAAATCATCACAACAAAGACCCTGAAATGAATTCAGGGTTACAT
>NZ_JBFTQI010000007.1:0-22654 GCF_056398925.1 Pedobacter sp. 01T416_2 | reverse complement strand
GTTTTACACTACTTTAAAGGCTTATTTACACATCAAAAGCGCAGAAATTGAAAAACATCAAAAAATGATGATTTATAGTTATGCGGCTTGTTTTGCTGCTGTTACATTGAGGGTGTGGCTACCAATTTTGACAATGGTTTATGGCGATTTTTCAAAAGCATACCTGGTTGTTGCCTGGTTATGCTGGATTCCTAATCTGATTGTTGCCTATTTAATCACCAGAAGAACCGCTAATCAATAAGTTATTTTGATGCYCTATCCTCTGCAATAATTTAGTTTATGATGTCAGCCCAGAAAATTTTAGCTAGTGTCGGATCCTTTTCATCTCACGACCTGCTTCTTTTTGAAGAATATACTGTCCGAAAGTCGTTCCGTAAAAACGACGTGCTCTTGCATCTTGGCGAAATTTGTCAATCCGTTTATTTCATTTTATCGGGATCTTTTTTTCAATTTCATGCTAACGATACCACAGAAACAATTATTGATCTGCATTTACCAAAAGAGTGGATGTACAATCATTCAAGTCTGATTGAGCAAAAACCTTCCGATACAACGATCAAGGCCTTTGAAAGATCTGAAGTGTTGGAGCTTAGTTTAACTAATTTACATAGTTTAATTGCCCAATCACAGTCTTTTTTAAGCTTGGGTAGAATTTTTGACCAGCCCAATAACAGGACATATTTATTTGATCGTTCGCTAAGCCCAGTTGAAAAATATAATTATATTAAAAATGCCAAACCGCTCATTGTACAGGTTTTTCCGGTTAAAATGATCGCTTCATACCTTAAGATCGCTCCTGAAACATTGAGCAGGGTAAGGGCAAATCATTAAATTTTCTGATCTGGATCAAGTGCAGCTTTTGGGAAAAATACCGATTTTTGAAATAAAAAAATATGCTAACAGATATTAACCCAAAACTTCCCATGCGTGATAAAGCAATCACAAGAGATTTTTATGTGAATAAATTAGGCTTTAAAGATATTGGAAGTGCCGATTTTAAAGATTACCTGATGGTACAAAAAGACCGTGTTGAGATTCACTTTTTTCTGTTCGAAACACTGGATCCGAAAGAAAACTATGGTCAGGTTTATATCCGTACAAACGATATTGATGGGCTGTACAAATCGATGCTCGAAACTAAACAAAGCATTCATCCCAATGGAAGCTTACAAACAAAACCATGGGGGCAGAAAGAATTCGCAATGCTTGATCCGGATAGTAATTTACTCACTTTTGGACAAGAGATTTAAGAGGGGTTCATTAGTCAATGGTTGATAGTTTATGGCTCATTGTTAAGCGCTGATTGTTTAATAGAATAAGCTACTCCAAACGCCTAACTCCCAACTAAATTAGCAACTGTTCGGTAGCGATATTGATCAATTCGATAGAATTTTTAACATCTAATTTCTGCATCATATTACGGCGGTGCGTTTCTACTGTTAGTGGACTTAGAAAAAGCTCATCCGCTATGCCTGCGGTCGTTTTTCCCTGTGCAATTAACTGAAGGATCTGTTGTTCGCGTTTGGTGAATTTTGGTCGTCCTTTTAAATCATTTACTGAAGGCTTGGCAATAATTTCTATCCCATTGATCTTCAGTATTTGATCTATTGGGGCATCGGGTATCAGCGAAGAACTAACAATTGATAAACCAATGACTAAGAAACCGATTTCTATTGCTCAATGGACTTTCAGCTTTCCGCCTTTTTTCCCTACATTTGGCTAATCAAAATTCTCAAAAAATTATGCAATACGATGTCGTTGTTATCGGTTCAGGGCCGGGCGGTTATGTAGGCGCAATCCGTTGTGCTCAGTTAGGTTTAAAAACTGCAGTTGTTGAAAAATATAAAACTTTTGGAGGTACTTGCTTAAATGTAGGTTGTATTCCATCTAAGGCTTTGTTAGATTCTTCAGAGCATTTTCACAACGCTGCTCACACGTTTACTAGCCATGGTATCAACTTAAAAGATTTAAAGGTTGATATGAAACAGATGATCGCCCGTAAAGACGATGTTGTTGCCCAAAATACAGCTGGTATCACTTATTTGTTCAAGAAAAATAAAATCGATTCTTTCGAAGGTGTAGGATCTTTTGTAGATAAAAATACCATTCTGGTAACTAAAGCCGATGGCTCTACAGAAACCTTATCAGCTAAAAACGTAATTATTGCTACGGGTTCTAAACCAACAGCTTTACCGTTCTTACCAATCGATAAAAAACGCATTATAACTTCAACTGAGGCTTTAAATATTAAAGAAGTGCCAAAAACGATGGTGGTAATCGGCGGCGGTGTAATCGGTTTAGAGTTAGGTTCGGTATACGCCCGTTTAGGTACAAAAGTATCTGTTGTTGAGTTTTTACCATCTATCATTGGTACTATGGATGCTGGTTTGGGTAAAGAACTTCAGCGTGTGTTAAAGAAAACTTTAGGCATGGAATTTTACATGGGCCACAAAGTTACCGGTGCTACCACAAAAGGTAAAACGGTAACTGTTACGGCTGATACCCCTAAGGGCGAATCCATTTCTTTAGAAGCCGATTATTGTATCGTTGCTGTTGGTCGTACGGCTTACAGCGAAGGTTTAGGTTTAGATAAAATCGGTATCACTGTTGAAGAAAGAGGTAAAAAAATTCCGGTTAACGAACATTTAGAAACTTCCGTTAAAGGTRTTTATGCTATTGGTGATGTAATTACTGGCGCCATGTTGGCACACAAAGCAGAAGATGAAGGTACTTATGTTGCCGAAACCATTGCGGGTCAGAAACCACATATCAATTATAATTTAATTCCTGGTGTAGTTTATACCTGGCCAGAGGTTGCTTCTGTAGGTTTAACCGAAGAGCAGTTAAAGGAAAAAGGTGTTAAATATAAAGCAGGTTCATTCCCTTTCAAAGCCAGCGGACGTGCAAAGGCGAGTATGGATACCGATGGTTTCATTAAAGTTTTGGCCGATGCCGCTACTGATGAAGTTTTAGGTGTACACATGATTGGCCCGCGTGCAGCAGATATGATTGCAGAAGCAGTTATTGCAATGGAATTCCGTGCATCTGCAGAAGATATTGCACGTACCTGCCATGCGCATCCAACCTATACCGAAGCCTTAAAAGAAGCAGCACTTGCCGCAACTGATAATAGAGCCATACATATTTAATTATTCAACAAGCAGATACTGAACTTGGTTCAGTATCTGCTTGTTGAATAAGATGCTGAATCAAGTTCAGCATGACGCATAGAGAAAAATCCCGATCTAAAATCGGGATTTTTTTGTTTTAACTTTTTATCGTCATTTCGAGCGGAGTGCAGCGAAGTCGAGAACCACGAAGTGCTCAGCAAAGCTAAATCTAGCTAGATAGATCTCTCCATTCTACTGCGTTCCAGTCRAGATGACGACGGGTTTCGCTTTACTCTTTCTCCTTTAATCTTTTTGCTTTGGTCTTTATATTTTCTTAATAAAATGATAACAAACAACACCTAAAATTAGCGTTATGTGCGGCTATTTTTGCGGTTCAGATATTAAAAAACCATGAACTGTAAAAAACTATTTGGTGCAATCCTTATTGCTTCATTGGCATTTACTGCCTGCAAAAAAGATCCGATTGTAGATCCTCCGGTTGAAGCTATCGTTCCTGAAAAAATCGACAGCTTTAAAGAAACTGCTTCCATTGATTTAGGAGGGGAATTTGCTTCAGAAATTTCGGCTTACGATCCCTTAACCAAGCAATTATTTGTGGTGAGTAACGATGGCGGAACCAAGGTTGATGTAGTTGATATGAGTAAATATCCAACCGTTACAAAATTGAAAACCTTATTATACCCCAATAACGCTGGTATTAATAGCGTGGCTGTAAGTAATGGTTTATTAGCAATCGCTTTAGATGGCGCAGATAAGCAGGGAAATGGTGATGTAGTGGTATTAAAAACAGCTACTTTAGAAGAAGTTAAAAAAATTACCGTAGGTGCCATGCCCGATATGGTAACTTTCAGTCCTGATGGGAACTATATTTTATCGGCTAACGAAGGTGAACCGAATCTTGCATATACCGTTGATCCTAAAGGAACCATTTCGATCATTAACATCAAAGACAACTATTCTGTAAAAACATTAGATTTCGCCGCTTTTGAATCACAAAAAGCAACTTTGCTTGCAGGTGGCTTCAGGATTTATGGTTTAAATGCAAGTTTTACACAAGATATCGAACCAGAATATATTGCTGTAAGCGCTGATTCTAAGAAAGCATACGTTACCCTACAGGAGAACAATGGTGTTGCCGAAATAGATATCGTTGACGGAAGCATTACCAAAATCAATCCCTTAGGCACTAGAGACATCAGCCAGGCCGACAATGCCTTTGATGTAAGCGATAAAGACGGTAAAAAAGTTTTAGGTACATGGCCAATCAAGGCTTTTTATCTGCCAGATGCAATCTCATATTTTACTGTTGGTGGTACGGCTTATCTCGCCTTGGCCAATGAAGGCGATACCAGGCAGGATTACACACCAAAAGATGCAAAAGAAGAGGTGCGTGTAAAAGATCTTGTATTAGATGCAGCTAAATTTCCGAATGCTGCGACCTTACAGTTAGACGCTAATTTAGGAAGGCTTACGGTAACAAATACTGTTGGTTATACCTTAGTTGGTACGAATAAAGTATATCAGGAATTATACTCAACAGGTGGAAGAAGTGTGAGCATCCTTAATGCAAATACTGGGGCTTTGGTAGCCAACATTGGTAAAGATTTAGAACAGCATGTAATTGATGCAGGTAAATATGATGATGACCGGTCTGACAATAAAGGTGTAGAGGTTGAAAGTGTAACCGTTGCACAGGTAAATGGGCAAACCTTAGCTTTTATTGGTATGGAACGTGCAGATATGATTGCTGTTTATGATGTAACTATACCAGCCTCACCAAAATTTGTTCAACTATTCTCTACGGGCGATGCCCCTGAAGGTTTATTGTTTGTTAAACCAAAAGATAGCCCTAATGGAAGAAGTTTGTTAATTGTGTCAAACGAGGCTGATGGAACAGTTAAATTCTTTCAGCCCGATAAAATATAGTCTCTCTATCCCTTTATTAATTATTATGTTTTAGCCCCGGTTTTATATCGGGGTTTTTGTTTTTTGAGTTGTCAACTTTAATAGACTGTCGCTATTAAGTTGACAACTCTTCGGCTATAATTCATTTCTAACCTGAGTTCGATTATTAAGTTGTAAAAATAACTATCATATAAGGTTTATTCCTAATCTCATCGTCATGCTGAACTTGTTTTACAAGTAGAAGTAGTATTTTCAATTGTCTTGTAGCTACTAGGTGGTCAGCATCTTTTTTGCCAGGAAAGACCCTGAAATAAATTTACTGCGTAGCTTTCCGCTGCGCTACAGGTCAGGGTGACGACCGACTTAACCCAAGCCTGAGTTTAGATAATCAAATCAATATTTAATTATCTAAACTCAGGTTTCTACGAACGAAGAATAAAAAAAGCCCTATATTGCGCTACAAAATAAAACTTTAGGGGTGCCTTCAAATAAGTTGGCTGAGAATATACCCATTTTATAGGTGAAAGGCAAAAGGTAAAAGGCGGAAGGTGAAAAACCCTATGCCCTAAACCTTACACCCTATGCCCTATAAATGAACCTGATCCGGATAATGCCGGCGTAGGAAATTAGTTTGTCTGCAAAAATTGCGCAAAAATGCATACTGCATTTGAAGACTCCTGAAGTTGTACAACAAAATGAAGTCATTTAGCAATGAATTATATTAATGTATTAACAATAGCCGGCTCAGATAGTGGAGGCGGTGCGGGCATCCAGGCCGATTTAAAAACCTTTTCTGCTTTGGGCTGTTTTGGCACCTCGGTAATCACAGCTGTAACGGCACAAAATACAGTCGGGGTGCGGTCAGTGCATGGCATTCCAGCAGAAATGATTAAAGATCAGTTACAGGCGGTATTAGATGATATAGCGCCAGTGGCCATTAAAATCGGCATGATCAACCGTGCTGAAGTTGTACAGGTAATCGAAAAGGAATTAAAAACCTATAATCAATATGTTCCCGCTATTTTAGATCCGGTTATGGTAGCCACCAGTGGCGATCGGTTAATCGAAGCTGATACCGTTACCCAGTTAGTTGAAAAATTATTCCCCTTGGTAACATTGGTTACTCCAAATATAGACGAGGCCATTATCCTTTCAGGGCAGGAGATCCATAACCTCGATGGCATGATTACGGCGGGTAGAAAAATTATCGAGAAAGGTGCAAAAGCCGTTTTAATAAAAGGAGGACATTTAATAGGCCCAATCATTTACGATGTTTTTATCTCTGGAAACGATGCACCAGTAGTATTAGAAAGTGTCTTTATTGCTTCTAAAAATCTACATGGAACAGGTTGTACACTTTCATCTGCCATTGCCGCCGAAATGGCCAAGGGTAACACTCTACTTATCGCAATAAAAAATGCGAAAAACTACATCAGCCGGGCCTTACAAGCTGGTAGCGAGGTAAAAACTGGCAAAGGCAACGGCCCGTTAAACCACTTTTTCGAACCTTTAAAATTAATTATCCAATGAAATGGAGCGAACAGGCCTGGGAAAGAGTTAAACCCATTTATGGCAAAATTTTAAAAATGCCTTTTAACCAAGAGTTGAGCAATGGAACTTTGCCCAAAGAGAAATTTATCTTTTATTTAGCTCAGGATGCTTATTACCTTTTAGAATTCGGCCGGACTTTAAGCACCATTAGTAGCCGAATGCAGGATGCAGATTTGGTGATGGCCTTTGCCGGGTTTTCTACAGGAGCAATTTTTGCCGAGCGTAGTTTGCATGAAAGTTATTTTGTGGAATTTGGTTTAGCTAAGCAAGTGCAGCCCACGCCATCTACGCTTTTGTATACCAATTATATCCTTAGTCAGGCTGCGTATGCCAATGTAGAAATTGCAGTGGCGGCTGTTTTACCATGTTTTTGGATTTATAAAGCCGTTGGCGACCATATTTTCGCACAGCAAAATGACGACCAAAATCCTTACAAAAGGTGGATCGATATGTATGCGGGCGTCGAATTTGCTGCTGCGGTAGAAAAGGCGATTGATATTACTGATCAAATGGCAGCGCAGGCTAATGCAGTAACCCAACAAAAAATGCTGGATGCTTTCGAAATGGCAACCCGTTTAGAATGGATGTTCTGGGATAGTGCTTATGAACTGGAAAAATGGAAAGTTTAATATTTTAACCCTGTATTCTCCAAATTCTTTGATAAAATGTTAAAAATTTGTCGGTATTTCCAATAGATTTAAAGAACTTTGCAATTCAATCTATAATTTAAAACATCATTTTGGAAGAAAGCACGCAAGGACAGGGAATTTTAAGTAAACAAGAAGATAAACCTGTATTAGCACAAAGCTCTCCAAAACAAGTACGTTTTGCCATATCAGCCTTTTACTTTATGCAAGGGGTCTGTTTTGCAAGTTGGGCCAGTAGGATTCCAACTTTTAAAGCTTCTATGGGCCTAAACGATGCAGAATTAGGCTCTATTCTTTTTGCATTACCTGCGGGGCAGATTATAACGATGTTTTTTTCGGCGAAATTGACCACTCATTTTGGCAGTAAGAAAATGCTAAGGGCAACTGCGCCACTTTATGCAATTGCATTAACTTTTTTAGCATTAGCCACAACTGGTTGGCAGTTGGCTGCTTTTTTGGTGCTATTTGGTATAACCGGGAACCTTTGTAACATCGCCTTAAATACACAGGGTGTCGCAGGTGAAAATTATTACGGCAAACCCATTATGAGTTCTTTCCATGGGGCTTGGAGTATTGGTAATTTAACGGGGGCTTTAATAGCCCTGGGGCTGGTTAACCTAAAATTAGGCATGTATACCCATTTTTGGATCATTGCACTAATATCCTTAAGCAATGTTGCGCTTAACTGGAAAAAGTTGCTGAACTATAATAAACCAGATACGGTGGTTGAGAAAACGAAGTTTTTTACCATGCCACAGGGTATTTTGGTGTTATTGGGCGTTATCGCATTTTGTAGTATGGCCACCGAAGGAACAATGTTCGATTGGAGCGCTATTTACTTCGAAGATGTGGTGAAATTACCTCATAATAAGGCGATTATAGGTTATGCGTCGTTTATGTTTATGATGGCAAGCGGAAGGTTTTTAGGGGTGTTTTTAATCGGTAAATTCGGGCGGAAAAACCTCCTTCAGATCAGTGGTGCCATTATATCGATAGGGATGGCGCTTGCCGTAATATTTCCAAACCTAATTGTCGCTATTTTTGGTTTTATGCTTATTGGCTTGGGTGTTTCGAGTATTGTACCAATGGTATATAGCATAGCTGGTAACAATAAGAAAGTGCCTGCTGGTAAAGCAATAACCATGGTTTCGAGTATTGGTTATTTTGCCTTTTTGTTTGGTCCGCCATTAATAGGCTATGTTTCGCAACTATCAAGCCTGCGTTATTCTTTCGGGATAATTTCTGTTTTTGGTTTGCTGATTACTTTCCTGATCACAAAAATAAAAGCGATAAATTAGCCGAGAGGTGGTTAACTGTTTGAATTGGTTAATTGTTTAACTGAGCGGCATTATAGGGCTTTTGTTTCTATATAAAAATGTATTTATTATTTGGAGCGCCAGTCTGTGCGTAAGAAGAAGCTTCTTCCCGTTTTACGCTTCACTGCCTCGTACCTCGTTGCTGCAGGGTAACGCTTCAACCGGGGCTAGTTGGCCACGACAGCATTTCATTTTTGGGGTTAGGGCGCAAAAACCCCTGTTCTTAAACCCGACAATAGCGGCAGCCTCCGATTAAGCACCGATTTATGTTATATTTTGGTGTGCTTGCTTGTTTCACAGGTCTTCTATCGGAGCTACAGCGAATGGCGGGACTGAGAATCGCCAAGAACCATAAGCCATTCGTTTCCAATAAAAAAACTATCGATTTCATTTGGAGCGCAAGGCCCTGCAAAACAGTAAATGTCTTCCCGTTTTATGCTTATACGCTTTCCCGAAAGTTCGGGATACCTCGTTGCTGCAGGGTAACGCTTCAACCGAGGCTAAAGGGCCGCGACAGTATTTCATTTGTCGGGTTGCAAGGTGCACCAACCTTTGTTCCTAAACCCGATTGCAATGAATCCCGGCCTTAAGTCGGGAGTAATAGCAGGACTGCAAACCACCAAGAACCACAGGCCAATCATTTCCTAATTTTAAAACCATTATTTCATTTGGAGTGCGCTACCTGCACATAAATATCAAAATTTAGTAAGGGTAGCTATGAAAATGCTTAATAATCTACTCTTTCTTCACCAATCCATGTTCTTTTAGGGCTGCTACGGCCAGCTCAATTAATCTTAAATTTTCGTCCAAATGCCCATGCTGTACTTCTACATTAATATAAGGAATATTATTTTGCATGGCATAAACCGAAAGCGAGCCATCATTAGAAACAAATTTAGATTGAAGAATTACATTTACATTGGCCTTTTTTAAGCTGCTGAACAATCTTGGTTCGGTTACGTAAACAAGATCATCTCCATCCATCTGGAAGTTGATGTAAACCGAATCGGCAGTGCTGGCTAAATCGTAACCTGGTAAATAAGAAGAAATACCAAAACCACCATCGGCATTGTTATGCAAGGTTAAAAAATAACCTGTGGCTTTTGGATCGTAAAAATCGACAATTTGTTTGCCTGCATTAAGTATTGCTTTTTCAACTTCGTTAGAGCTGAAAAGATCTTTTTTTAACCTTGTATTTACACCTACTTCGGTATAAATAGCGTTTGGGTCTATACGGTATTGATCATCCATATAGGTGAAATAATAATCTCTTACGCCGCCATATTGACTGTCGATGAGCTCGCCACCGCTCCAGCGAATATAATCAAAACCTGCTTTTACACCAGTATCTTCATTATCATGTACAACTAAAAATTTAATGCCATTAGGTTTGTAACTGTATTTTACCAGCGTGATATCTAAGTTTGAAACCTTAACGAAGCTCGAATCAGTACTCATCGCCGGGAAAACAGGCGGGTGTTGCGCATTAACCAGAAGGGTAGAACAGATCAGGAACAGACTTAGAATGAGTTTAAACATAATCCCTAATATACAATGTTGCTACATAATTTGTTTGAAGACAACATTGTATAATTATCTGGGCATCAAAATTTCTAGATGCAGCAAGTGAAAAAATAAAGTGGTTCGTGGGGACACGAACCACGGTGTGCGGAATTATCCGTGCATGAAAGTTTGACATCTCATTTATCGAAATCGATTGGATGCCTCTTTGCGGATAAATTTCCGTGTTTTCTGTACYTCCGTGGCTAAAAACAAAATCCACAAAAAAGCCCCGATTTTGGGATCGGGGCTAAATTGATTGTTAATCTGGATGTCTATTAATGTCCGTGATCTAAATCGTATTCGTTTACATCTTTGTGTTTGTATGGTTCTACCATTAACTCATCGATTGTTTTTCCTTTTTTGTTAAAGCCTAAACGTTCTAACATTCTGTCGAATATTAAATATACCACCGGTACCACAATTAAGGTTAAGAATAATGAACTGGTTAATCCACCAACAATAACCCAGGCCAAACCATTTTTCCATTCGGCACCTGCACCGCTTGCCAATGCAATTGGAAGCATACCGAATACCATGGCTATGGTGGTCATTAAAATTGGGCGTAAACGTGCGTGGTTGGCCAAAACAAGCGCTTCTTTAGTCTCTTTGCCTTCAGCCTTTAAGTGGTTGGTAAAATCGACCAGGATAATCGCGTTTTTCGCTACCAGACCCATTAACATAATCAAACCTAAAATGGTGAAGATACCGATTGAGTTATTGGTTAAAGCTAAAGCTAACAATGCTCCGATTACCGCTAAAGGCAGCGAAAACATTACCACCAATGGATAGATAAAACTATCGTAAAGTGCAACCATAATCAGGTAAACCAAAATGATCGAAGCCAATAAAGCGATACCTAAAGTACCAAAACCTTCGCTCTGATTTTCCTGATCACCCGCCCAGCTATAACTTACGCCAATTGGGGCTTTAAGTTTGCCATTTTTTTGCAGCTCTTCCAGTTTCGCCTGGAACTCAGCAACCACGGTTCCTGTTGGTCTACCGATTGACTGTGCCTTAACAGATACCGAAGTAGATTTATTTAAACGCTCTAACTGACTCGGACCTGAACCTTCTGTAATGGTTGCAAACTGTGATAACTTGATCTGTTTACCATCGCTGTTTACAAAAATCAGGTTACGCACGTCATCAATATTCTGGCGGTTGAAGTTTTGATACTGAATATTGATATCGTACTCGTATTCACCTTTACGGTATTTACCATCGGTATTACCCGCAAAAGCAGTCTGCATGGTTGAGCCTACAGTTTGTAAAGTTAAGCCAACGGCCGACATCTTATCACGGTCTACCTGAACGTTAATCTCAGGAGTTCCCTTTTCTACTGATAATTTAATCTCTGTAGCTCCAGGGATAGCCGCAAGCACTTTTTGAGCACCTTCAGCATACTTCAATGCGCTGTCTAAATCAGAACCCATTACCACCAATTGGATCGGTGCGTTTTCTGCAATACCCAAAATACTGATCGGAACGGTTTTAACTTTTGCTCCAATTAATTCTTTAGCCAGTGCACGGCTCATTTTAGTTGCGAAAATATCTGAAGAAACACCTTTACGCTCATCGCGTTCAACCAGCTTAACATTAATCTCCGATTTATAGGCTGTAGCCTGTGTACCACCGAAATCACCAGTCGATTGTCCAACTGTAGTAATTAACTGTGTAATTTCTGGTTGTTTATCTAAGAAAGCCTCAGCTTTTTGCGTTAAAAAGTTGGTTTGCTCTAAAGAGGCATCTTTTGGTAACTCTAACTGCACCAAGAACTCACCTTTATCTGATTTAGGGAAAAACTCCGATCCGATAAAACCGCCTACCAATAATCCACATGAGCTAAAGAACATCACCACAACAATAATTAATGTTAAGGCTTTGTGGTTTAACGACCATGTTAAAATGCTGGTAATCCAAAGGGTAAATTTCTTTAATTGTTTTTCGAACCAAAGAATGAAACGGCCAAACAGGTTTTTACCTTCAATACGTTCTAACTTACCAAAACGAGAGAAGATAAGTGGTACAATGGTAAATGAAGCTACTAACGAAAGTAACGTTGCAATAATTACCACAATACAGAACTGACGTAAGATGTTCGATACCAAACCCGTACTTACCGCAATCGGGAAGAACACTACCACAATTACGAAAGTAATCGATACTACGGTAAAACCAATCTCTCTTGTTGCATCAGATGCTGCTCTTACTTTGTTCTTGCCCATCTCCATGTGTCGCTGGATATTTTCCAGTACTACAATCGCATCATCCACCAGGATACCTACCACGAGTGATAGTCCCAATAACGACATTAAGTTTAAGGTAAAGCCGAACAAGCTAATCCCGATAAACGTAGCGATTAATGAAACCGGAATCGATACCATTACAATTAACGCGTTACGTAAACTGTGCAAGAAGAAAAGCATTACGAAAGCCACCAAAATAACCGCCAGGATTAAATCGTGGATTACCGCATCAGCTGATTCTAAGGTAAAGATTGAACTATCGTTTACAATTCTGATGTCGAGGTTGTTGGCCTTGTATTCACCTTTAAGTTTAGCAATAATGGCATGTACACCTTTACTCACTTCTACCGCATTTGCATCACTCTGTTTAATGATCTGAATGGCGATAGATGCTTTACGATCGATACGTGCCAGTTTTTCAGTTTCTTTTTGCGAATCCTGAACGTCGGCAACGTCACCTAAACGAATCTGTGCACCATCTTTAGTCGTTGTTAAAACCAGGTTTCTCAACTCTTCCATACTTCTGTATTTACCCGATAAACGGATCAATACATCCTGGTTTTGGGTTTTAACACTTCCTGTAGGGAAATCTAAGTTAGAACTTAAAATTAATTGCTGCACCTGTGGAACTGAAAGGTTGTAACCTTGTAATTTATCAGCATCTAACGATACCTGAATTTCGCGTTCCGAACCACCAACTAAGTTAACCTGAGCAATACCACTCACCCTCGAAATTACCGGAGCAATACGTTTATCAATTAAATCGTAAAAGGTAATGTCATCCATATTGGCTGATGCCGACATGGTAATTACCGGTAAATCATCTAAAGAGAATTTACTTAATGACGGCGTTTTTACATCCTCAGGCAGATCAGAAAGAATGGCGTTTACCTTTCTTTGTGCATCATTTAAGGAAATATCGATGTTTGCTGCATCAGTTAAGGTGATGGTAACCGTAGATAAACTCTCAAACGATACAGAGTTGATTTTCTTGATGTTTTCCATCGATGATACCGCATCCTCAATCTTTTTGGTTACGGTATTTTCAACCTCATTTGGTGAAGCACCAGGGTAGATGGTCGAAATAGATACTACGTTGTTAGAGAATTTTGGAAGTAATTCATAACCCAACGAAAAGTAACTTAGTAGCCCAAGCAAAGTAAGTGCGGTAAACACCACAATAACCAGCGAAGGCCTTTTTATAGATATGTCTGTTATCTTCATTTTAATTAGTATTGCGTTTTGCGATTGGCGTATCGCGTTTTAAAGCCGAAAAATCCCCTCTAACTTATTTTACAATACTTACCTGAGTACCCTCAGTTAAGTTAATCTGTCCGCTGGTGATTACAGTTTCACCCTCTTTTAAGCCATCAAGAATTTCAACATTGTCTCCTAAAATACGGCCCGCCACAACAGTTCGAGTTTTAGAAGTATTGTTAGATTTATCCAATACAAAAACCTGATTGCTACTTACACTACCTACAAACGAAGTACGTGGAATGAGGATGCTTGGCGCCTGTTTAGGGAACTTGAATATTGCAGTTCCGTACATACCGGCTTTTAAGGTGTTTTTGTGGCTATTATCTACTTCAATTTCGATCGGGAAGTTTAACGTTGCATCGGCTTTGGCAGCGATGAAAGTTACTTTTCCGGAGAAATTATCAGTTGGGAAAACCGAAGATTTGATCTCGATCTGATCGCCGATTTTAAGATTGGCAACCTGCGATTCGTTAACGTTTACTTTTAATTTTAATTTAGAAACATCAACAAGCTCGAACATCTGTGTGCCCYGAGTATTTACAAATGCACCGACTTCGATGTATCTTTTGTTTACAATACCATTGATAGGCGATTTAATGTTTGCATCGCTTAATTTACGTTGCGAAGCCTGTAAGCGCAGTTTCGCATTTCTTGTAGCCAATTTAGCTTGATCTAACTGTTGTTGTGTAACTCCGCCGGTTTGGAATGAGCTCTGGTATCTGGCCTCATCTTTCACTGCATTTTGGTAGTTAGCCTCTGCAGTTTCTCTATCTGTATTGATGATTTCAGCATCAACGCGTGCTATAACCTGACCTTTGCTTACACGGTCACCTTCATCAACATAAATAGCGGTAACACGACCTGCATTTTCTGATAAGAAGTTAAGTTCTTGTTTAGGAATAAAGTTTCCGTTTGCACTGAAATCTAAATTCACAGCTTTTCTCTCTACCTGAGCAACTCGAACGGCAACGGCGCCACCACCTTTAGCAATGAAAGCAGTTTTTTCTTCGTTCTTCTTTTTATTGTTGCTTAAAACATAAGCTATTGCACCAAGGGCAACAACAACTACGATAATTATGGTAATTACTCTTTTCATTTCTATTGTACTAGCGATTTAATATTCCCGTTTGATTTGATTAATTGTATTTCGGCTATTTTGTAATTCAATAAAGCCTGTGTATAACTGTTCTGTGCCTCAGTAAGTGCATTTTCTGTATCCAGAAGATCGGTTAAAGAAGCTAAGCCATTGTTATAATTGTTTTGTGTGCTTTTGTAAATTTCTTGCGCCAAATCCGCATTTTTACGTTGCGATTTAATGGTATTGATGTTGTTGCGCAATTGAATTTTTGCGTTCTCATAAGCCAGGTTTAATGAGTTTACAGATTCTTTTCTGCTCTCTCTTGCTTTCTTAATATCCACATCTGCCTGGCGGATTTTTGAACGTGTTAAAAAACCATTGAAAATTGGCACTTTTAAAGTCAGACCAACTGCCGATGCGCCGTATCCGATTGCAGCAGCATTAGACTTTAGGAAATCGAAACCATCACTTTGGCTCGAGTAGGTATAATTACCCGTTAAAGCCAATGATGGATAATATTCGGCCACGTATGCCTTTCTTTGCAGTGATAAAAGTTTATCCTGATTATCCAAAAGTTTAACCTCTGTTCTGTTTGCCRGATCGATAGAGTCTGTAAATACAGGTAAAGTAGTCACCTCTGTTAATTCGGTAAATGGTAAGGTGATCGGCGTAGAAACCGGCATGCCCATTGAGAATTTTAACTGATTCTCTAATTGGGTAATGGCATTAATTACCTGCTCACGTTGTGTATTCAGATTAGTGAGGTTTACATTGATCCTGTCAACATCGATTTTTCTGGCTAAACCATTTTTAAACTGGTTTGAGACAATTTTTTCTACAATTTTAACATTTTTAATATTGGTATCAATTACGTTTAACTGTTGTCTGTTTACCAAAACCTGGTAGTAATTGTTGGCCACCAGCTCGATAATCTGCTCTTCAGTTAATTTTGAAGTAAGGTTGTAATATTCCTCGCTCGATCTCGCAGCCTGCAAACCAGTAAAAACCTGTTGATTGAATAATTGTTGCGAAAGCTGAACACCTGCAGTCGAATTCCAGTTCTGGCCTAATTTGATCGCCTGTGTCTGTCCGCCGAAATTAGCAACCAGCTGACCGATAATAGGATTATAAGTTAAACCAACATTTCCTGTAATTTGAGGCAAGGCCTGTGCCCTAACTTCCTCCACCTTGTATCTTCCGCCTTCAATATCCAATTTCGAGTTTCGAATCTTGGTGTTGTTTTGGAGCGCGTAGGTTAGCGCATCTTTTAAGGTAACTTGCTGCTGTGCAAGCACCAGCTGCGGTAAAACCGAGCCGATTAGCAGTATGAGCATTAACCTTACCATTTTTACTCTAAGCATAATGTATTGTTTTTTTGTTTTTGGGTTCTTATCTATTTAAAATTTGTGGCTGGTTCACAACCGGTTTATCAGTTGCTGCGGCCGCCGTATTTCAGTCTGAACATCGTAAACCTCTCACAAATATGGTGGTGAGGTTTTTTTGCTTCAGTGTCATTTTGTTTAATGCTTTTTTATCAGGGAAAAGATCTTTTCCGGTTTCCATAATGCACATGGTGCAAAGGCCCATCAAACTTTCCAGGTAAAGTTCTGCAACATGTGCAGTATCATCGTGCTCAATTTCTCCCTTTCCTTTTGCCTGGCTAAAAATTTCTGCGAAGAAATCTTTTTCCGAACTTTTAAGCGTTTGTAACTTTCCTTTGATCACATCATCGTTCAATAAATCAGGAATACCTTCGGTAATCCTTAACATGTAATATTTTTGGAAGAAAGTGTTCCTCACTTCTATGGTGCTAAAAAGGATGTCTTCCAAAGGTTGGTCTGGATTGTATTTCTTTTTGATCAACTCAAAGAAGTCGTTAAATACCCTTTCTATTACTCCAATAATTAAATGCTTCTTATCCGGGAAATAATAATAAAGCGATGGTTTGGAAACGGAAAGATCTTCTGCGATATCGTTCATTGTGGTTTTACCAATACCAAAATGGATAAAGCGTTTTATAGCGCCATCAATAATTTGCTCTCTCTTTTTATCGGCTACAATCATTTTACTTTTCTACTTTCTGACTTTTTTAATATTTTAGTCAAAAATAGTGCTAAAAAATGATTAGTCATGAAAGGTTTGTTGAAAAGCGCATTAAGCTTACAATTTTATGACATAATTTTGTTTCTTGCGCTGTTTATATATCTTTACAAACCAATCGTTTAGAAAATTTGTCAGCACTAATCAACATCTTTATTGTATTGTTTACCATCATAGCAATGGAGTGTTTTTCTTGGTTTATACACAAGTATTTATTCCATGGACCACTATGGTTTATGCATAAAAGCCATCACCAAAAAGCAAAATCATTCTTCGAATGGAACGATCTGTTTGCCGCATTATTTGCTGCAGTATCCTTGTTTTTAATGTATGCTGATCGAGATAATTTAAGTTACCGGTTTTTTATTGGTTTAGGGATTACTTTATATGGTCTGATCTATTTTGTGGTACACGATTGGTTTGTGCACCGGAGATTTAAAACTTTTAAAAGCAACAACACTTATTTGCAAGCCGTGCGAAAAGCACATAAAATCCATCACAAAAATAGAGGGCGGGAAAAAGGAAAGGCTTTTGGGCTATTATTTGTAAGGAAAACAGTATTAAAAAACTAAATTACATGATATGAGAAATTATTGCCTGTTTATCCTTTTCGGAATGATTTGCTTAGCCTTATATTCATGCCATAAAAAAACGAATAAAGACCGCGCTATTGCACTTGTAGAAGCTAAACACGAAAATAATAATCAGGATTTGAGTTTTGATAGTTCCAAATTAGATAGCCTTTACAATATTTCTCCTCAGGCTTATGCTGATAGTCTAAAAAAAGGAAATGAGTTAGATGATACTTTAGCTGTCCTCGAGAGTGAGATAGAACATTTAAGCCAGGCAGAGTCGGATAGTGTAGGATTGATCAGTGCAAAACTTACCAAAGAAAGATACCGTTTATTGGACGTTGCCAAAACCAAACCAGCTTTTATCGGCTGGCAGCTTTCGAAAGTAGTAGTTGAAGGAGAAAAAGCCGACACTTTAAGCTTTAATTTCGATAAGGGGATTACCAAAATCGTTCCTTAACTATTTTTTATTTTACTTTTGCAGCATAACCCAGAATCAATATGCTTCAAATCCAGGAAAATATTTCGTTAAAACCATATAATTCGTTTGGTATCGATGTTAAGGCAAGTTACTTTGCCGAGATATTTTCTGAAGCAGATTTAGCCAGACTGTTTAAAAACGAAATCGTAAAATCTCAAAAGCTCTTGGTTATTGGTGGAGGGAGTAATGTGTTATTTACCCAGGATTATAAGGGATTAGTTGTTAAAATCAGCATCAAAGGCATTCAATCCAGAATGATTGATGATAAAGTGTTGGTAACAGCCGGTGCTGGTGAAGTATGGAACGATTTTGTGAACTACTGTGTTGGGCATCATTTTGCAGGCGTAGAAAATTTAAGCCTGATCCCTGGTACTGTGGGTGCATCGCCAATACAGAATATTGGTGCTTATGGGGTAGAGCTTAAAGATGTTTTCGAAAGCTGCAGTGCTTTTGAGATCAAAACAGGAAAAATCAAAACCTTTACTTATGATGATTGCCATTTCGGTTACCGCGAAAGTATTTTCAAAGGTGAGTTGAAGGGCCAGTATATTATTACATCAGTTACTTTCCGTTTATCGGCGGAAGCGAAAATTAATACCTCATATGGTGCAATTGAAACCGAGCTGCTGAACAGAGGCATCGAAAAGCCGGATATTGCCGATGTTTCATCTGCTGTATCGCATATCCGCGTAAGCAAACTGCCTGATCCGTCTACTATTGGCAACGCAGGTAGTTTCTTTAAAAATCCGGTGATTGAAAAATATGAATTTGCTGATATTGTAGCGAAACATCCCGATGTGGTACATTACCCTACAGCTGATGATAAAATTAAATTGGCGGCCGGCTGGTTAATTGAGCAATGTGGTTGGAAGGGTAAAGTGGTAGGCCAAACAGGTACCTGGAAAAACCAGGCGTTGGTTTTAGTTAACCATGGACATGCGACTGGCACAGAAGTGTATAATTTTTCTGAACAGATTATAGACAGTGTAAAGTCTACTTTTGGAGTCACTTTAGAAAGAGAAGTAAATATTCTGTGACGAAAGCTTGCCATTATGTAGTTGCAAGCTTTTAACACCATGCCAGAAAATTTTGGTACTAAGTTTGTTTAGGTTTAAGCGAACAAACAATAATTCATTTGTTTTTTTATCTACCTAAAGCTAAATATCATGACAAAATTTGAATTCAATCATCTGGTTAATCATCACTCGGTATCGCTTAGATCTTATGCCTTAAATTTTACCAAAGACGCAGAAGACGCAAATGATTTGGTTCAGGATACCATGCTGAAAGCGATCACTTATTACAATAAGTTTAAAGAAGGTACGAATTTAAAAGGTTGGTTGTTTACCATCATGAAGAATACTTTCATTAACAACTATCGCCGACTGGTGAAAACAAATACTTTAATTACGCAGAGCGAAGATATATCTTCTGCAAATCTTTCATATAGTGYAACTAAAAATCAGGCAGAGAGCAAATTTGTGTTAGGCGATATAGATAAAGCCCTTTCGCAATTACCTGAAGAGTATTATGTGCCTTTTATCCGTTATTTTGAAGGATACAAGTACCACGAAATTGCAGATATGTTAGCTATTCCGATTGGAACAGTAAAAACGCGTATCCACGTAGCAAGAGGCATTCTTAAAAAGTACCTAAAAACGTATTCGAAAGAAATTGCCACTTCAGAAGTGGCTTAAGATACATCCATCTAAAAACTAGAGGCTCAGATTTATCTGGGCCTTTTTTGTTTTCACGCCCACAAGAGAAACGTCATCTCGACTGAAGCGCAGTCCCGAACGTTCGGAGAGAGATCCGTCTTGATAGATTTAGCTTCGCTGAGCCTTCGGGTTCTCGACTGCGTTGCACTCCGCTCGAAATAACGGTATAGGAAATGTTTTATACTTTTAACCTTTCTGTTATTTGTACTGATGTTATACGATAAATTGAAACTTGGGGTGACACTTGGACGCTAAAAAGGACATTTCCGAAATACTGTAAAAAGCAAAAGGCCTGAAAATTCAGGCCTTTTTGCTTATCATATATTTGGTTAGTTGATTCTTATTTTTTCTTTCAACAATTCGCCTTCTCTCTTATTTCGAAACAAATGCAAACCCCGAACGATTATGTGTTTTGAAGCTTTATTGCAGTATTTTTGTTTTGTGGTTATAAAGATAAGGGAAATTTTAAATTTGTCAAGCTTTTTTTAACTTTTTTTTTATTTCTTTTGCTACCACTTGCCCAGAGATGATTGCAGGTGGTACACCGGGGCCCGGAACGGTTAATTGTCCGGTGTATAAAAAATTTGTTACCTTACTTTTCATCTTAGGTTTTAAAAAAGCCGTCTGTTTCAAAGTGTTTGCTAATCCATACGCATTTCCTTTAAAGGCATGGTAATCTTCCACAAAATCGTTCATGGCATAACTGCGCTTAAACAAAATGTTACCGCCAATATTGTTGCCGGTTAAATCTTTAAAGCGTTCGATCAATAAATTAAAGTATTCTTCCCTTTTACTTTCGCTATCTGCTAAATCAGGAGCTACCGGAATTAAGAAGAAAAGGTTCTCACAGCCCTCCGGTGCAACACTTTTATCGGTTATGGAAGGACAGCATGCATAAAATAGGGGCTTTGATGGCCATTGCGGATTGGTGTAGATTTCTTCGGCATGTTGATCGAAATCCTCATCAAAGAATAAGTTGTGGTGTAATATATTGTCTAGTTTTTTATTTAATCCGATATAAAACAAAAGGCAGGAGGGGGCCATTGTTCTTTCATTCCAATATTTTTCGCTGTAATTACGGTAAGGTTTATCAAAAAGATGTTGATCAATATGGTGATAATCGGCATTACCCACCACGAAATCACTTTTAAAGTTGCCCTTGTTGGTAATTACGTACTCTGCCAGGTTGTTTTTCACTTCAATTTTGGTTACCTCGGTATCGAAAATAAATTTTACACCCTCACTTTCGGCTATTTGTTGCATAGCCATCACAATTTTGTGCATGCCGCCCATTGGGTACCAGGTACCTAAAACGAGATCGGCATAGTTCATTAAACTGTATAGGGCAGGTGTGTTTTGTGGTGTGGCTCCTAAAAATAAAACCGGGAATTCTAAAAGTTTCCTCAAACGCTCATTCTTKAATAACCGGTAAACATGTTTACGCATATTGCCCAAAAGCTGCAATTTGATTCCACTAACAGCCAATCTGGGATCAAAATATTCCATCACACTGTGCGAAGGCTTAAAAACATACTCATTCATGCCTACATCGTACTTGTATTTGGCCTGATCAAGAAAATATTTTAGGTTTTTGCTGCTTCCTGGCTCTAGTTTTTCGAATAAAGCATATAAATCAGCTAATGTTGCTGGAACATCAATAGTATCCTGTTTGCCAAAATAAATACGGTAAGAAGGGTTTAATCTCTTTAGCGCATAAAGATCTGCGRCAGTTTTGCCGAATAGGTTATAGTAGTTTTCGAAAACATCTGGCATCCAATACCAGCTGGGGCCCATATCGAAAAGAAATCCGTCTTTTTGCCAGGTTCTGGCCCTGCCACCAGCCATTTCGTTTTTTTCGATCACCGTAACATCACAACCATCCTTAGCCAATAAAGCTGCAGCAGCCAAACCTGCAAAGCCAGCACCGATAATGGTAACTGTGGGTTTTTTCTCCATGGTGTAAATAAAGGAATTTTATTGCGTTTTGTTTTTGTTTTTGTCATTCAGTGTGGTTGTCGTTCTGTGTGGTTGTCATTCTGAACGCAGTGAAGAATCTTTCTTTTATTGGAAGTAATCTTTATGGGGGCTTGATTCGATCGATAGTTTAGGTACTGTATTTCATCGGTTGGAGATCCTTCGCTATGCTCAGGATGACACTATAACGCCAAGATCAACAAATGATTTATCCTTCAACAATCATGTCGTTAAGAAAATCCCAATTTTTATTTTTACGTTCAATTAACGCATTCTTCTTTGCTCTTGTCCAGCCTTTTATTTCTTTTTCTCGTTCAATAGCATGTTCAATGTGTTCAAACCGCTCAAAATAAACCATATAGTGGCAATTATATTTATAAGTAAAAGCGAACTTATTTTCTTTGTTCTCTATATGTTGTCTAAGTCTTGCTTCTAGATCGTTTGTTACTCCGGTATAAACCACAGTTTTGTTTTTATTGGTTAAAATGTAAACGAAATAATTATGATCCATAATTAAAAATAAATGTTTTTTATGATTTTAACTAAAGTGTTTTGTCATTCTGAACGCAGTGAAGAATCTGTTATATGTTAACATTGGTTAAAATGAATCAATGGTTTTGAGGTAGTGGTTAGAGTTTCAGTATTTCATCGGATTGAGATCCTTCGCTGCACTCAGGATGACAGCGGAAGCAAAAGCGCTTAGCTTTTCTTACCTTTGCCCAAACTCATGATTAAACTACGCATTATATTTTTTCTGCTGTTTGCAGCAAGCAATATTACTTACGCCCAGTTATCTACCCAAGAAATTGCGATATTAAAAACTAATATGGTTAAAGCGGTAGAAAATTCGAAGCTAACCGACTCATTATTTGCCAAACTGAGCAAGCTGGCCAATAAAACCGCCTTAATTACTGGTTACACCGGAACGTTGGAGGCACTTAAAGCCAAGCACTCATGGAATCCATACAACAAGATCAAGTATGTGGGCCGATCGCTCAAAACCATGCAAAAAGCAATTGATATGGATAAGGAAAATATGGAAATTCGCTTTATGCGGTTTTCTATTGAGTTTTATACACCTTCTTTTCTCGGCTTTAGTAAAGATTTAGCTC
>NZ_JBFTQI010000006.1:0-22899 GCF_056398925.1 Pedobacter sp. 01T416_2 | reverse complement strand
GTGTAATACCTCAACTACGGTATCAAAGTTGGTTGAGTTTTCATATTCAGGATTTTTGTACATCCCCTCCTGAATAAATATTTTAAGTAAAGAACTAAAGAAAATCTTCTCCTGCAACTCGTGCAAGCGGATCTCCAACTCTCTTTTTAATAAATTTTTAGTGTGTTTTGTATTTTCAATCAGGATATCGTTCACACTCAAAAAGAGTGGCTTATCCCCTTGAATAATACAGGTATTTGGCGAAATAGACACCTCACAAGCCGTAAAGGCATATAGTGCGTCAATGGTTACATCAGGCGAAATACCTGGTGCCAAGTGCACTACAATTTCTACATTGGCCGCGGTGTTATCCTCAATCTTTTTGATTTTGATTTTGCCTTTATCATTGGCCGATAAAATACTATCAATAACAGAACCCGTTGTGGTGCTAAACGGGACTTCAGTAATCACCAAAGTCTTTTTATCCTTCTCGGTTATTTTTGCGCGCACACGGATTTTACCTCCACGCTGCCCTTCATTATAATTCGAGAAATCGGCCATACCGCCCGTAAAGAAATCGGGCAATATATTCGGCCGCACACCTTTCAGCGCTTCTATCGAGGCATCCAGCAATTCGATAAAATTGTGCGGCATTACCTTGGTAGCCAAACCCACGGCAATACCCTCAGCACCCTGTGCCAATAACAAAGGGAATTTAACCGGTAAAGTTATTGGCTCATTATTACGCCCGTCATAACTTAACTGCCACTCGGTAGTATCAGGGTTAAACACCACATCGTTGGCAAATTTTGATAAACGTGCCTCGATATAACGTGGTGCTGCAGCACTATCGCCAGTAACCGGATCCCCCCAGTTACCCTGCATATCAATCAATAAATCTTTTTGACCAATCTGCACCATCGCATCGCCAATAGATGCATCACCATGCGGGTGATATTTCATGGTATTACCGATTACATTGGCCGCCTTATTAAAACGTCCATCATCCATCTCTTTAAGCGAGTGCATAATGCGCCGTTGAACAGGCTTAAGTCCATCGTTAATGTGCGGAACTGCCCTATCGAGAATTACATAAGACGCATAATCGAGAAACCAGTTTTCGTATAAACCGTTGATTGGGGTTATGGTATGTTTGTGCTCTTCGTTTACGTTTTGATCTAATTCTTCACTCATTTATTTACAAAAATTGGCAGCCGTAAATATAATAAAAATGATTTCATAGAATGAAGAGAGGTTATTCACATTTCGAGATGGGAAATTCGTTTTTAATGACCTGACGATTTATGTATTGGCCACGGAGGCACGGAAATCACGGAGTATATTTCGTCATCTCGACCGTAGCGGAGAGATCTTTAAATTCAAATTGAACAATTTCATCCTATCGGCTGGTGTCTCACCTGCCGAAATCTAAATTTGTTTGTATTGATTTAGAAAGCAGGGTTCCGTAAATTTTGTTTAATGTTTCCTCCGGCTTTCCGATGCGATCTTTTTTGCCCTCCAGCTCAGCCCAAGGCAGCAAAAAAGGATCTTCTCTTCAATCCGGTTTAGAAAAATAGTTTCGTGGTGCTATTTAGGGTTGCAGGGTGCATAGAAAGACCCATAGACGCTATTTGAAATTAAAAATAAAAAACAATTATAGGGTCAGCCGAGCTTATATTCCCTTATATATCTTATATGGTAAAAGAGGCAAGAAAAAGATCCTTCACTGCGTTACCATTGACGTTATTTTGTAATCATTTAAATATGACAGGTTTGTGCCAACTGTGTATGCCCGCCCAACTAGGCCCGTAGCACCATATCCTCGTTCTACTTAAATCCGGCCTAACAAATTTTTCGGGCTCCACCGAAACAGCCAACCTACTAACTTCGAACGAAAAATTTTCAGCCGGTGTTTTTTGTTTTTTCATGGGCTTTTATGTTTTTAACGGCATTCAAGCTAGCTACGCTGGTCTTTTTGACACCAAAAAGAAAGAGCCCATCGGCGGCGGTGAGCCGAGGAAAGCATGAGCTGTATGGTAAAAAAATAATCAATTATATACGTCATTAATATTGACTTTTATACAATAAATTAATCCTCAGGATAACAAATCATTTGGTTATTCCACCCCCAACAGCACGCCCGAAACATTCCATGCGCTTGAGCTCGAACCTTCTGGTTTACCCATCGGGATGGTTACTTTTATGGTATGCGGTCCGGCTTTTAAATCACCCAAACTTATCCATTCGGGATTGGTAACTGTGCCTGGACACCAGTTAGAACGGCTTAAATCTGACGAGGAAAGACCCGTTTCGAAATTTCCAGAGGCAGGATTCGACAATCGGTACGAACCGCAATCCTGGCGCCATGGCGTAAAAGCGAATGTTTCTTTTTCATCCAGCCAGATGGTGTTTTTCCGTGGTACAAACTCATCGCCATTTCCCCAACCACCATGGCCTGTTGTAATGTAGCGTAGTTTTGCATCTTTTAGGTCTTTTGCTAAGGTGAAAGAAACTTCCAACCCTTTATCGCTGCTAAACATAGTTGCATATTCTTGTCCAGCCATTTCCATTACGTTGGTCGAATTAAATAAAGGCAAAATTACTTCTTTGGCTTCTTTTTGTCTTCCTCCATTATGCAGTGTTATATTTAAAGAAACTTTATGACCGCCCTTATCATAGTTACCAACAAAAACAGCTATCCAAACTTCTTTTCCATTTACCAGCGGGAACAGTTCTGAAACATCCTGTCTGTAATAAACTTTCTCCGCCCAATTTTTATCCTTCAGTTTTAAATTATTGTATTTACCCACACCGAAAGGGGTAAAAAAGCGCATCAACTCTATAACGGGATTATAATTTGCTGTAGCCACAACACCCTGGTATTTCTTTCCATTACCATTGTCGTAAACCGGCAGGTCTTTAACAGAATTTTTAAGTGCATCCATTAAACTGATCTGTTTATCGGTTGGGATGATAAATACCGATCCTGTTCTATCATAAGCATCGCCGTTCGATTGTTCGGTTAAATCGACAAAAACATTCGGGTCGGACTGAAGCTCAGGAAATTTAACTTTCCTGGCAATCACGGTCCCTCCCGCAAAGCGGAATACAGAATCGTTCGATTGTGGTTTATCTATAAAATTGATCGTTTCGTTATTAAAAACACTTAGCGTGGTAAACCTGCTTTTCCAAAGCAAATCTTTATACGTTAATGCATCGGTAAGCTTAGCACTTATTTTTTGGAGATCGATCAATTTCGAATTTTTAACTTCTTCAATTTTTGTAGCCGTTACAAAGCTACTGCCGTTACGCACCTGCTCTAAAACCAAACCAAGGTTCTGGCCCAAATTGGTTGGTGCCGCTTTAATACCTGCTTCAATAGTGTACCAAAGATCAATTCTATTCGAATTAACTACCGTGGTGGCCTTTTTGCAGGTATAACCCAAAATCACTTTGGTTTCGTTGCTCAACTCAAAAGTTTGCTTGCCAATTGCAAGGCTATCGGCAGTTGCAATCTGCTTATCTATACCTAAATCGGCAACCTGAAACAAAATTTGTGCAGGTTTCGTAACAATGCTTTGTTCGTAAGGATACTTTGCTTTACGATCGAGAATAGCTGCATAGCTAATTAAATTCTGGCTTGCTGAAGCCATTACCACAGTTGGATTGCGGTCTTCCTTCGGCTTTCCATCAGCGGAGCGGAAGTAAACTATTTTATAAACCGCATTATTTTTAAGGACGATCTGCGCATTTGCGCCAAAAGAAATAAAAAGGGAGAAAACGAGGGTGTAGAGTTGCTTCATTATGGCTAAAAAACCAAATATAAGTATAAAAGTCGGAGGTCCGAGGTCGGGAGTTAGAACTACATTCTAATAGAAATTCGTCATTGCGAGGAGGAATCCCGAATGTTCGGGAAAGCAATCTTACAACCATGGGTCATAGCGACCGCATTAAGATTGCTTCGTCGGCTGAAAAAGCCTTCTCGCAAAGACGACCTGTCGAGAGATGCCTCCCCGCCTATCTTTCCAACCGATCCTCAACAAAAGCAAAAGGCAGTAAACTCTTTACACTGGGCACTTTTAATACTTCTCCGTTCAAACAGTAAAAAATCACCTCAATCGGCGTATTTTGCTTGCGCTCAAACTCTGCCATCACCTGCAAACAACCTCCGCAAGAAGTAACAGGCTTTAAAATCTCAAAATTATCAGTTTGGGCAGTAATAGCCATACTTTCAATAACTGCGTTTGGATAGGTAGCACCAATGGTAAAAAGGGCAACACGCTCTGCACAAAGTCCAGATGGGTAGGCTAAATTTTCCTGGTTGCTGCCTAATATCGTTTCGCCAGAGGCCAAACGGATTGCTGTACCCACCCTGAATTTAGAATAAGGAGAATATGAAGTATTTAAAGCCTCTGCTGCAAGTTCGCAAAGTGTTCTGTCTGCCACTGTTAATTCTGTAATACTTTCGTATTGTTCAAAAGTTATATTTAGATTTATTGAATTCATTTGTAACTAATTAGGAAACCGCCAATATTAAATTTTTATAGCGGGCGAACAATTTAAGTTATTTTTTGTATTATTTAGTAAAACATGCCTTAAAATTAATTTTAATGGCATGCTTTTGGCATTTATCAAACACCAAACACGCTTAGCTTTGAATAAATACGTACGCAAAAGTCTAAAAATTTTATTGTGGGTAATTGCTTCCATCATCATTCTGGTTGTTGGTTTGGCGCTATCTTTAAATATTCCGGCAGTTCAGAATTTTGTTAAAGACAAAGCTATTAACTATCTTAAAAACAAAACCAAAACAGAGGTAAGTTTAGAGAGCATTAAAATTGCGCTGCCAAAAGATGTGGTTTTGAACAAATTTTATATTGAAGACCGTAAGGGCGATACCTTATTATATGCTGAAAAACTTGCGGTTGATATCAGCTTATTCAAACTGTTAAAAAACACCATCGAGATCAATAATATTGAACTAAAAAATGTACGCGCCAATGTGAAGCGCATCACTCCCGATACTACATTTAATTTTTCATTTCTGGTGGATGCCTTTGCAAGCGATCAGAAAAAACCCGAAGAAAAAATAAAAAAAGATACCACCTCTACCCTCAAATTCTCTGTCGATAAAGTTTCATTTGAAGATATAGGCATTAACTATCGTGATGATGTTGCGGGAAATGATGTGAAATTATACCTGGGTGCCTTTAAAACCAAAATCAAAGATTTCGATTTAGCCAATCAGCACTACGTAATTAAAGAATTAAGTTTAGTGAACACTTCTTTACGTTATCTGCAGCAAAAACCACTAGTTCACCTGGTGCAGCACATTACAAACAGTGTTGATAGCAGCGAGAAAGAACAAGGCAAACTGCCATTAATAGAAGTGCAGAACTTCATTTTTAGTAAGGTAAAGGTAAATTACGACGATCAGTTATCGACCACCAAAGCCGTTGCCGATGTAAACGATCTGGGCCTGGTAAACCTAAAAGTAGATTTAACCAACAGTAAGTATGCTGTTGATGATGCCCATTTAAATAAATCGAATATCCTTTTTGCTTTTAAACCTGCACCAAGTAACGATTTAAAGAAAGTTAAAGATACCGTAGTTCCCGAAAAATCGCCTTTGGGTTTAATTATTAAGAACATCAGTTTGGCCGATAATAATGTACAGTTTGATAATATTGGGGCAAAGCCTATCACTAAAGGCATGGACTTTAACCACCTTAAAATTACCCAGCTAAACTTAGGCGCCAGTGATGTAAGTTATAGCGCCGCTGGCATAAAAGCCAATGTTAAAAATGGATCGTTAAAGGAAAAAAGTGGTTTTGTACTGGATCAGCTGAGAGGCGATGCGGTGTATAACGACAAACAGATCAAACTGAGCAATTTCATTTTAAAAACACCTAATACTTCAATCGAAAATGCGACTGAATTAAATTTTACCTCGATGGAGGATTTAACCAAACATCCTGAACGCGTAAAATTGAATTTGACCTTTAAAAACACAAGCATTGGTTTAAAAGATGCTGGCTTTTTCAGCGATGCCGTTCCAGCAAATTACCGCAACGAAAAAATAAAACTAACAGCAGATGTTAATGGCTATCTGAACAACCTGAATATCCCAAAACTGCAGATCAGTGGGTTAAAAAATACGCAGATAGATATCAGTGGRAAAGCGAAAGGTCTACCTGACATCAAAAAAACCTATCTCGATTTAAATATCAAAAAGTTACATCTAACCAAAGGAGATATTTTGGTGGTAGTACCCAAAAAATCGCTGCCACCAACGATCGAATTGCCAAATGTAGTTGATGCGAAAGGCACATTTAAGGGTTCAATGACCGATTTCAACACTAACCTGAATATCAACACCGATATGGGTGGAGCGATTTTGGTAGCCGGTATGAAAGGACCAAAAGGTAAGGAAAGTTATAAGGCCGACATTAACTTAAACAACTTTAATGTGGGCAGGCTATTAAAAATGCAACCTAAACTGGGTAGGATTTCGGTTAAGGCAAATGTGGCAGGCACAGGACTCGATCCTAAAAAAATTAATGCAAAGTTTAACGCCAAAGTGATTAGTGCTTATTACAACAAATATACCTACCGTAATTTAAGCCTTGCCGGGAATTACAGTAATCAGAACATCAGTATTAAGAGTAGCATGCCCGATAGCAATGCCAACTTTAATTTAGATGCTAAAGTGAATCTGGCAGGAAAATATCCTGCTGTAAAAGCCGATTTAAACTTAAAGCAGGTAAACCTGCAGGCATTGAACTTTAGTCCAACGGTATTAAGTGCAGCAGGTATAGTTAAAGTAGACCTCGCTACCGCCGATGCTGATTATTTAAATGGGTCGGTTGATATTACGGGCTTACAATTGGTAAAAGACAAACAAAAAATCAATGTAGATACGATTTCCATCCGGGCTAAATCAACTGCGACAGAAAACGAGCTGACCTTAAAATCTGAAATACTATCAGCAAAAATTGATGGCAAGTACCAGCTCACCAAAGTTGGCGACGCCATTATCAACGAAATTAATAAATACTACGCCTTTGGTACCGTTGCTAAAGTTCCCGACCAAAGGCTAAGGTTTTTTGTACAGGTTTACGATTCTAAATTATTAAAGGAATTTGTACCCGAATTAACGGTATTCAAACAATCGCAGTTTTATGGATTAATCGATACACAAAAAGACAGCTTACAGATTAAAGGGAATTTCCCACAGGTGGTTTATGGCGATTTTAAGGTAGATACTACGGTTTTAAACATCAATAATGATAACAATAAACTGGCTTATAGTTTAACGGTTAAAAGTCTCCAAAGCCCAGCTATTGCACTCTTTAATACGGAAGTAAGTGGCGATGCTTCAAATAATAATTTAGGCGTTAACATCTTCTTGCGAGATAGAAAGCTTAAAAATAAATATGTAATTGGTGGTACCTTTCAATCGATTAATAAGGATTTCAAATTCACTTTAGATCCGCAAAAATTATTGCTCGATTATCAAAAATGGGTGGTTTCGCAAGATAACTATATTCAATTTGGTGCATCAGGCATATTGGTTAACCAGTTCCAGATTAGTAATAGTGGTCAATCACTTTCCATCAATAGTAATCCTACCGAACCAAATGCGCCCTTGGCAGTAGAATTTAAAGATTTCCAATTAGAAACCTTAACCAAATTTGCAGAAACCGATACCACTTTGGTCGGTGGTCGATTAAATGGAACCGCAAACGTTAAAGATTTGGCCAGCACACCAAAATTTGAGGCAAATTTAACCATCGATCAGTTGCGTTATCAAAAAGATCAACTGGGCACTTTACGCCTGGCCGTAAACAACAATACCGAAAATGCCTTTGAGGTAAATGTTGCTTTAACTGGGGTGCACGAGTTAAGGGTTAACGGCTTCTATTATACTGCACCAGAAAGCGCTTTAGATCTTACGGTAAACATCGATAAGATTGAAATGAAAAATATAGAGAGTTTATCTGCAGGTCAGCTTAAACGTGGTACTGGTACCTTAACAGGCGCGTTAACAGTTAAAGGTGCACTAACAGCTCCGAAAATACTGGGCGATTTAACTTTCAATAATGCAGGCTTTAATGTGGCTTATGTAAATTCATATTTCCGCATGCCTAACGAAAAGATTTCATTCACAAACGAAGGCATCAGTTTTAACAATTTTACACTCCTTGATTCCTTAAATCAAAAAGCAACCATCAATGGAAAAGTTTACACCACCGATTTTAAAAATTACCGTTTCGGTTTAGATATCCGAACAAACAATTTCAGGGCAATCAATTCGACCGCAGCTGATAATGATATGATTTACGGAACAGTATTCTTAACCAGCAATATTAAAGTACGCGGAGATTTGAACCAGCCAGATGTAAACATGAATGTTAATGTAAATAAGGGCACAAAGTTTTTCTTTGCTTTGCCTTCAAGTGATCCGGCGATTATTGACCAGGAAGGTATAGTACAGTTTATTGATGCCGATGCACCTCCTTTTAACGGACAAAAAGCTTTAAAAGTTGATAGCATCAGTAAATCACCAATTAAAGGTTTAAACCTCGTAGCGGCTGTAAAAGTAGATCCAGAGGCAGAACTGAATGTGGTTGTAGATGCATCTACTGGCGATAATTTAAAAGTTAGGGGCGATGCAGACTTAAATGTAACGATGGATCCAAGCGGTAAAATTAGCGTGACCGGTCGCTATGAAATAGTTGATGGTTCATACAATTTAACGCTGGCTGTTGTAAAAAAAGAATTTAAACTGGTTAAAGGCAGTACCATTGTCTGGACAGGTGAACCTACTTCAGCTACTGCAAATATTACGGCTTTATACGAAGTTAATGCTGCGCCTATCGACCTGTTAAACCAGCCAGATCTTTACGAGGCGAGAACAAAATTGCCTTTTCAGGTTTATTTGATGATAAAAGGGGAATTATTAAAACCAACCATTTCATTTAAGCTCGATCTGCCAGAAAATGAACGTGGCGCTTTAAATGGCCAGGTTTACACCAAATTGATTAATGTAAACCGCGATGAAAGTGAGTTGAACAAACAGGTTCTTTCTTTACTTGCCCTAAACAGGTTTATTGCGAATAATCCTTTTCAAAGCTTGGCCGGCGGCGGTGGCGGCGTTTCTACCCTTGCCCGTTCGAGTGTAAGCAAACTGTTAACGGAACAATTGAATAATTTAACCTCCGATTTAATCCAGGGTGTTGATCTTAACTTCGGTGTAAATTCATCCGAAGATTACTCAACAGGTTCGATGCAGCAAAAAACAGATCTGGAGGTTGGCTTATCGAAAAAACTGTTGAATGACAGATTAACCGTAAGCGTAGGAAGCTCTTTTGCTTTAGAAGGACCACAGGCTCCAGGGGAAAAATCGACCAATATTGCAGGAAACGTGAACGTAGAATATGCGCTTTCTGCTGATGGACGATACCGTTTAAGGGCCTACCGCCGAAACCAGAACGATATGATTGTACAGGGACAGATTGTTGAAACAGGTTTAGGCTTTACGCTGGTGGTAGATTACAATAAGTTTAGAGAGATTTTTCAAAAGAAAAGAATAAGAAGAATAAGAAACATTGAACAGAAAGCACAAGATGAGAAAACTAACTAGACCGCTTTTATTTTTACTGGCCTGTTTAGTTTGGGCGGCTTGCAGCAGTACCAAATCGTTAAAACCAGGGCAGATTTTATATACCGGTGCTGAGGTAAAAATCAATCCAGACTCATCGGGGAAAATTGATAATGAAAAACAGGTTAAAACCGACCTTGAAGCTAAAACAAGACCACGCCCCAATAAGTCGATTTTGGGTATAAAATATAAGCTTGGCATTTACAATCTTGCAGGAGAACCCAAAAAACCAAAGGGTTTTAGAAACTGGCTACGCAGACAAGGGGAACCACCTGTGTTATTAAGCGAGGTAAAGTTGAAATACAACAATGATGTATTATCCAGTTATCTTATTAGTGAAGGCTATTTACAGGCAAATGTTACCGGCGATACCGTTGTAAAAGGGAAAAAAGGTAAGGCCATCTATACTGCAGTTACGGGACAACGTTATAAAATCAACAAGATTAATTTCCCTCCAGATACCGGGGCGCTCACCAAAATCATTAATGCCAACAAAGATAAAACCTTGTTAAAAGTTGGCGATTATTATGATATTGACACCTACAAAAATGAACGGATCAGAATTGATAACGACTTAAAAGAAAATGGCTATTTCTATTTCAGTCCCGATTATTTAATTATGCAGGTAGATAGTACCATTGGTAAAAATCTGGTTAATGTTTCGGTTAAGGTAAAAGACATTGCGCCTGATGCAGCATTAAAACCTTATACCATTAAAAACATTAACATATATCCTAATTATTCGTTAAGGAGAGACAGTACGTTAAGAAAATTGAAACCATTGCAGTATAACGATTTCAATATATACGATGACCGAAACACGTTTAAACCAAAACTTTTCGACCGCTTGGTATTTTTTCAAAAAGGCGAGCCGTATAACCGTAAAGATCATAACCAATCGCTAAACCGAATGGTAAATGTAGGTGCTTTTCAAGATGTAAGAGCCGAATTTTTACCTATAGATAGTTTCAAAAACAATCAGCTCGATTTAAATATCTATTTAACGCCTTTAAAGAAAAACTCACTTACCTTTTCTGTTACCGGAACAAGTAAATCGAACAATTTCGTAGGTTCTGAAGTAAAAGTAACACAAACTACCAGAAACTTGTTTAGAAATGCCGAACAATTAGATTTGAGTGTTAGTGGAGGGTTTGAAACGCAAACCAAAGGAACTTCTTTAGGCAAAAACTCCTTATCATTAACGGCAGAAGGAAAACTGACCTTCCCCAGGTTTATTGTTCCCTTTTACAAACCGAATAGCACCAATGCTTTCATCCCGAAAACTATAGCTTCACTTTCTTATCAGATGCTTAACCGTGGTTCTGAATATACTCTACATGCTTTTAAAGGGCAATATGGTTACAACTTTAAAGAGAATTTATACAAAGAGCATAATTTCAATCCGATATCAATCAGTTATGTTTCTACTTCTTTTCCTACGGATACTACAGAGCAAAGAATATATGTGCAAAACCCACTATTGAGGACTACTTTAGAAAAACAGTTTATTATTGGCAGCAATTATAATTTCACCTATACCAACCAGATGGAAGATAGCAGGAGAAATAACACTTATTTCTTTGGAGGATTAGAAACCGGAGGTAATGTTTGGGGGACTTTTGTACCAAAAGATGAAGAAGGGAAACGTACACTTTTTAACATACCACTAACACAGTTTATCAGGGTAGAAGCTGATTTAAGAGACTATTATAAAATCACCAGAAATTTAATCTGGGCAAACAGGTTAAACCTGGGTTATGGTTATGCCTATGGAAACTCTACATCAATGCCCTTTGTTAAACAGTTTTTTGCAGGCGGCAGTAACGATATCAGGGCTTTTCCAGCCAGAACTTTAGGGCCGGGAACTTTTAAGGTGAAAGATGATGCTCTTTTTTCCGATCAGGGTGGTGATATTAAGTTAATGTTAAACTCAGAACTGCGTTTTAAAATAGTAAGCGTACTTTATGGCGCATTGTTTGTAGATGCAGGAAATATCTGGCTGAGGAAAGAGGATCTTGGCGAACCTGGTAAACCTGAGACGGCAAGACCCGGATCTGGTTTTAAGCTGAAAAATGCTTTTAACGAGCTTGCTGTAGGTACTGGTGCAGGCTTACGGGTAGATGTCAGCATTTTTGTAGTCCGTTTAGATGTAGCTTTTCCGGTACGCAAACCATACCTGCCGGAAGGACAAAGATGGGTGTTTGATGATATCGCCTTTGGAAACAAAGATTGGCGTAAACAGAATTTAATTTTTAACATTGGGATAGGATATCCATTTTAATTTTTCTATGAGAGTTATCCATAAGATCAAATATTTCTTTATTGCGCTTTATCATCTTTTTGTTGCTGCCGGAAAAGGTTTTATGGAAGATCGGGTAACTAAATTAAGTGCTTCGCTTGCTTACTACACTATTTTTTCACTTACTCCACTCATCATTATCATGCTATCTGCCGCTACCCTATTTTTTGGCGACAAAAGAAATGAGGAAACAAGAGGTCAGTTTTATGGGCAGGTTACCAAAATGGTTGGCAAAGAGGCAGCTACACAAATCCAAGGTTTTGTAGAACATGCAAACAAATCCGGGCAATCTACCATTGGTTTAATTATTGGGATTTGTACATTGATTATTGGTTCAACTGCTATTTTTATTGAGATACAAGATAGTATCAACATGATCTGGAAAGTAAAGGCTGTGCCCAAAAAAGGCTGGATAAAAATGCTTTCGAACAGGTTATTGTCTTTCTCTTTAATTGTTTCGATGGGCTTTCTGTTGCTTGTTTCACTAGTGGTTAACACTGTAGTAGTTGGTTTGGGTTCTAAATTGGCTAACCTACTTTCGCAAAGTAAGATAGATGAAGTAATCCCCGTTGCAAACGATACAATGGCCATTCTAATTTATATTTTAAACAATGTAATTACACTTGCTGCCGTAACCGCCGTATTTGCCGTTATATTTAAGGTATTGCCAGATGTGATCATCCGATGGAAATCGGCAATAATTGGCGCACTATTTACTGCAGTTCTTTTCAGTCTAGGTAAATACCTGATTGGGATTTATATCGAAAAAGGCAATCCAGGTTCGGCTTTTGGCGCAGCCAGTTCGATCATCGTTATTTTATTGTGGATTTATTATACATCAATTATACTTTACTTCGGCGCTGAATTTACACAAGCCTATGCAGAGAAGTACGATAATGGCATCTCTCCTAGTAAGTATGCCGTATTTACAAAAATTACCATTGTAGAGAAAAAGGTAGATGTATTGCCGCCTCAACACCCGGAAGATACGGTGAATGTGCCTAAAGAATAATGCGGTCGTCATCCTGAACTTGTTTCAGGATCTTTCCAAAACGTGATCGTCATTCCCGCACATGCGGAATCTTAAAGCTATAAAACGGTTATAACAAAGAAAGTCACGCCTTAAAACCTTGACTTCCTTTTTATAGATAAAGCTGGTTCGTGGAGACATAAACCAAAGCATAACAAGACAGATGCTGAAACAAGTTCAGCAGGACGCCACGATTGATTTAACCGCAAGCATTCAAACGCGATTGTCATCCTGAGCGGAGTCGAAGGATCTTTCCAAAATGTGACCTTAAGTTCGTGTGCAGGCGGAAATTTAAGGCTAGAAAACGGTTTATAACCAAGGAAGTCAAGTTTTAAAAACTTCACTTCCTTTTATATTATCTAGAAAAACTGGTTTGAGTACACGAACCAGGGATATTGCTATGCTACTTCTTCAGTAATCACTTTAGGCTCTTCAGTTACCTCATCCTTCTCTACCCTTAGGTTACGGATAATGTGCTGCTGTCTATCAGGCGTATTTTTACCCATATAATATTCCAGCAAACTTTTAATCGTTTGATCTTTCAAAATAACGGGGTCTAACCTGATATCTTTCCCGATAAACAAACCGAATTCATCAGGAGAAATTTCACCCAAACCTTTAAATCGGGTAATTTCTGGTTTATTGCCCAGCTTTTCAATTGCATTTTTACGTTCTTCATCACTGTAGCAATAAATCGTTTCTTTTTTGTTCCGAACCCTGAAAAGCGGCGTCTGTAAAATATAAACATGGCCGGCTTTTACCAAATCGGGAAAAAACTGAAGAAAGAAAGTCATCATCAACAAACGGATGTGCATTCCATCCACATCGGCATCTGTTGCGATTACAATATTGTTATAATGAAGCCCTTCTAAACCATCTTCAATGTTTAAAGCATGTTGTAAAAGATTAAATTCTTCATTTTCGTAAACCACTTTTTTGGTAAGTTCGTAACAGTTAAGCGGCTTACCTTTTAAACTAAACACAGCCTGACAATCTACATCGCGCGATTTTGTGATCGAACCTGATGCCGAATCTCCCTCGGTAATAAACAAAGTGGTTTCATATCGTTTCTCGTGTGTTGTATTAAAATGCACTTTACAATCGCGCAGTTTTTTATTGTGTAAGGATGCCTTTTTCGCCCTATCGTTCGCCAGTTTCTTGATGCCTGCAATATCTTTACGCTCGCGCTCCGATTGCATAATTCTTTTCAACAAGGCATCAGCAACATCTGGATTTTTATGCAGATAATCATCCAATTCTTTTTTAACAAAATCGTTGATAAAAGTAGCTACCGATGGTCCTTCTGGTCCCATATTCTGCGAACCTAGTTTTGTTTTGGTCTGCGATTCGAAAACGGGCTCCTGTACACGCACAGAAATTGCTGCTATAATGGATGAACGAACATCGGCTGCATCAAACTCTTTTTTGAAAAACTCCCGAACGGTTTTCACGACAGCTGCCCTAAAAGCCGCCTGGTGTGTACCACCCTGTGTAGTATGCTGTCCGTTTACAAACGAATGGTAATCTTCGCCGTATTGTTGACCGTGGGTCATCGCAATTTCGATATCCGGTCCAATCATGTGGATAATCGGGTAACGGATTTCTTCTGGCTTATTAAATTTAGAAAGCAGATCGTATAGACCTCTTTCTGAAAAATATTTCTGGTTATTAAAATTTACGGTTAAGCCTGTATTTAAAAACACATAGTTCCAAACCATACTCTCTACAAAATCAGGGATATAATGGTAATTCCTGAAAATGGTTTCATCTGGGTAAAAAGTAATCGCCGTGCCATTGCGTTGAGTGGTATCGATAATTGGCTGCTCATTTACAATTTCTCCCTTAGAAAATTCTACTTTTTTCGTTTTTCCATCACGGTACGACTGCACCATAAAACTAGTAGAAAGTGCATTTACAGCCTTAGTACCTACCCCATTTAAACCAACAGATTTCTGGAAAGCATTGCTATCGTATTTACCACCGGTATTGATCTTGCTTACACAATCGATTACCTTGCCGAGTGGAATGCCACGACCGTAATCACGTATATTTACCTTTTGTTCGGAAACAGTAATTTCGATGGTTTTTCCGGTACCCATTACAAACTCATCGATAGAGTTATCTACAATTTCTTTTAGCAAAACGTAAATACCGTCGTCTTGTGCAGAACCATCGCCAAGTTTACCAATGTACATCCCCGGACGAAGCCTGATGTGCTCTTTCCAATCTAATGAACGGATACTATCGTCGTTATAAATTACTTCTGCCATACTGTATTTATCTGTTCTTCAATGAAAAACCTTGCATTTTTTGGTTTGCAAAGCAATGAAGAATTTGTAGAAATAACCCTGATGATTGAAATAAAAATATTTTCAAATACCTTCTTCAGAATTATTATACAATAATAGATTTATTCTGTGAGGCTCGCAAAAGAAAATTTCCACATGTCAACAGTCCGAAGTATAGGGTTGATGGCACATGGTCCATTGGTCAATAGCCTATGGTTAATTAAACCAGGCTATCAACTATGAGCTATTAAACCATCAGCCATTTTTCCACATCCTCAGAAACCGATTACACCTAATTCAATAGTCCCCATTCAATCATTCTCTCACTCAATCATTCTCTCACTCAATCATTCAACCCTTCTCTCACCCAATCATCAAATTTCCCTATCTTCAACCCAATATTCATAATTCTATTTAATGCAACAAAAGAAGCAACTTTCGCTATTCGATTTATCCATGATTGTGGTGAGTTTGGTTATTGGCATGGGTGTATTCCGTACACCTGTAAACGTAGCAGCTAAGGCACAAATTCCCGAACTGTTTTATTTGGCTTGGTTTATCGGTGGTTTTGTAGCCTTTTGTGGCGCGTTAACTTATGCGGAAATTGGTTCCCGCTTTCCGGTAACTGGAGGATACTATAAAATATTTTCAGCAGCTTATCATCCATCCATTGCTTTTGCCATTAATTGTATTGTGATCATTTCGAGCGCAGCATCGGTAGCGGCTATTTCGATTATTGGGGCAGAATACCTGAGTAAAATTATTTTACCTGTTGATAAACAGAATGAAACTTATCGGGTTGCCATAGCCATTACCACCATTTTGGTATTTTATTTCATTAATCTGTTAGGCTTAAAAGCGAGTTCTAAAACACAAAATGTGTTAACGGTAATTAAAATCGGAATGATTTTAACACTCATCTGCGCTATATTTTTCGGCGGACAAACACAAACCGTTACCCCAATTTTTAAAACAGCAACGGGTGCTTTAGCAACCTGGTCTGATTATGGAAAAGCCCTGGGCCTGTGTTTAATTGCGGTTTCTTTTTCTTATGCGGGTTATGCGCAAACCATCAACTTTGGGGGCGAAGTTAAAGAAGCCAAAAAAGTGATTCCACGTTCCATTATTATCGGCTTAACCATTATTGTAATTCTTTACCTGGCCATCAACTATGTATATGTAAAGGTGATCGGTTTTGAAGAATTAAAATCAGCAGAAAGCATCGCCGCAATACTGGCTTCGAAGATATTTGGTCCGGCGGGATTTAACGCACTTTCTGTAATTATCTTTTTCTCCGTAATGGGTTATGTAAATGTAAATCTGCTGAGTAACCCAAGGGCCATGTTTGCCATGGGCGAAGAAGGGGCACTACCAAAAATATTCAGCTGGATGAACAAAAAAACAGAGGTAATTACCATTAGCTTAACTGTTTTTACATTAATTGCTGTGGTAATTATTTTCTATGCCAAAACCTTCGACAAGATTTTAAACTATACTATTTTCTTAGAAAGCATTAGCATGGCCAGTTCGGCAGCTACGATTTTCATCCTCCGGAAAAGAACGGCAAATCTTGATAAAAAAACCATCTATACTGTTCCTTTATATCCTATATTGCCTATTATTTTTATTGCTGCTTATACTTTCGTGGCTTTTAGCATTTATGCCGATGATCCGAATGCGGCACTTAATGGTTTATATATTTTTGTTGGCTTTCTGGCGATTTATTTTGTGAGCAGGAGGTTTAAGAAAAAATAATTGTTCGCGGATCGTCATTCCCAACTTGATTGGGAACCACGTAGTGCTCATGAATGCCTTTGAAGAGGAGAAAGCGTATGAATAATCCTAATGCAATAAGCTTTAAGATTCCCGCCTGCGCGGGAATGACGCCAGATCTTTGCAATTTGCTAAAGGCAGACCGATTAAAATAAACCTGATTGGAATGAACATGAAGCGCAGCGAAATAAAATGGAAAGCAGGACTGATCTAACCGATTAACACAGAAACCTGCTTTACAAAAAATATAAAACAACTTAAAATAATTAATGAACAAAACACTCTCCTTAAAACAAGAAATTGCTTACGCTGCTGGTATGATTGGATGGAGCACGATGACAAACATTATCATCGTAATGCTTCCCTATTTCTATCTTCCCCCAAGCAATGCTGGCCTGCCACCTTTGGTACCACAACTCGTTTTATTGGGTGCGTTTAATATCCTTTCTATTATTGCTGCTTCAGGAAGGTTGGTAGATGCCATTTACGATCCGTTTATTGCGTCTAAAAGCGATGCATGTACCAATAAAAACGGTCGCAGGATGCCCTTTATGAAATGGGCAATTGTTCCTGCTATGCTTTTTTGCGGACTGGTTTTCTACCCGATCCAAAAAACGGAGAGCCTGCATAATGCCTGGTGGTTAACCATCACACTTTGTTTATTTTTTGTATCGGTTACCACTTATATTATTCCTTATAATGCGCTACTGGYCGAAGTAACCAATACGCCAAAACAAAAAGTTAAATTATCGAGTTATCAACAGGTTGGTTTTGTAATCGGAATCATTTTATCGGCCTGTACCAACAACTTTGCCGATCTGGTTGAGGCTCATTTTCATGTAGCCAACCGCAGCGAAGCCATCCAGATTGCGATATGGGGTTTGTGTATCCTATCCGGACTGGTGATGTTATTGCCAATTTTTTTCATCAATGAAAAGGAATTTTCGGTTGCAAAGCCTACCCATGTGCCTTTATGGCCAGCAATTAAAAGTACATTTAAGAACAGTAATTTTAAATATTACCTAATATCAGATTTCGCTTTTTATACGGCCCTGAGTATTATTTCAAGCGGTTTATTGTTTTTCTGTACGGTTTTATTGGGCCTACCAGAATCGGAAGGTGGAAAATTTATGGCTGCCATGGTTTTTGCGTCCTTGCTATTTTACCCGTTGGTTAATTTTGGTTCGGCTAAAATCGGCAAAAAACCTTTTGTATTACTTGCCTTTGGCGTGTTGTGCTTAATCTTCGTCACCATTTTCTTTTTAGGCAAATTACCATTTGGTCCACATACACAGATTTACATCCTGGTACTATCCGCTTCGTTTCCATTAGCGGCACTTGGCATTTTACCAACCGCTATTTTGGCCGACATTGCCCAAAGAGATACCTTAAAAACCGGAGAAAACCACGAAGGCATGTTCTTCGCAGTAAAATACCTTTTTGTAAAACTTGGACAAACATTGGGTATCGCTATTTTCGCCATGCTTACCATTTACGGTAAGGACCCCGGCAACGATTTCGGATTACGATTGAACGGAATTGTAGGTTTCGCACTTTGTTTGATTGCGCTGTTGTTTTTTAGCAGGTTTAAGGAGGAGAAGTAGTTTGGCGTTGAGCGTTTTGAGTTAGGAGTCGACACAATCTAATAAATATGAACGAATCACTTGTACAAAAAGACTTAAGATTTAGATACAAATCATTTTTAATCACTGAAAACGGACTTGAGGTTAAACAGAAGAGTTTACTTAGTTCAAGTGAATATGTGATCGCTTACGAAAACGTAGGCACTAGAACTTATAAAAGCAATAAGGGTATTTATGGCCTCCTATTTTCATCTACAATATTATGTATGGTGTCTATCCTATTGTATCTGTTAAGAAATGATGGAGAAGGTGTTGAAAGCTCGGTTTACTTCTTCTATTTTGGGTTATCGATGATACTGTTGATTTTGTTTTTAATCACCTATAAACGGAGTTTTTATTTGATAAAACATGGGAACGTAGATGCTATTGAATTTTTTCAAAACAAACCATCAAAAGCGGAAGTCAATACCTTTATTGATATTTTAAAAGCAACAAGAAATATATTTTTACTCAATAAATATGGCCAGGTAAATTTTGGCTTTACCCGAGAAGAAAATTATAGAAACTTAGTGTGGTTAGCCAATAATGAGGTAATCAACAATGTAGAATTTAATAATATGGTGAATAAGCTAAATTTAGAAATGCAACAGCAGAATCTAGACAAAATGAACTTTGATTTTAGCTTAAATTAAAACCAATTGTCATTAAAGCTTACAATAACTAGTTATCTAATTAAACAAAAAATACATGAACGGAGGTAATAAACGACCACCATCCCGCTCATGTATCTCATTTATAACCTAATAACCCGGGCTTTGTTTTAGGGTACCGTTACTTCTATCAATCTGATCTTGCGGTAAAGGGAAATAATCATCTCTGGTTTCGATGGTAATGCCTTTTAAGTAATTGAAGTACCCACCTTCAAAAGAAAAATAACTTTCCAGTGTTTGTTTTGCTACACCCCAGCGTACCAAATCGAAGAAGCGATGACCTTCCAATGCCAACTCTAACCTGCGTTCGAAACGCACCGCATTTCTTGCATAAGTATCATTTGGAAACGAGATGTACTGGCTAACTTTGTAAGCCGCCGCAGGAGTTCCATTTATATCCCGAGGGGTAATTTTAGCAGCACGGGCTCTAACTGCATTAACCAATATTAAAGCTCTGCCCAAATCGCCTTTTTCCACGGCGCATTCTGCCGCCATCAGGTAAACATCAGCTAAGCGGATCAGGTTTACRTTTAATCCGGTTACGTTGGAACTTCCTGGAGCTGTTCCGCTCGAAATCTGCGAAGCATCAATGGTATTCTTAACAGCCAGGAAAGGGCCGCCATTGCTGGCGTCGCGAATCCAGGTATCACCAGGCATTAAACCCCAATCGCGATATGGAACGCCACGTCTTCCAATTGTCGATTCAATTCGTGGATCTAAAGGTAAAGTCTTATCTACTGCATAATTTGTTTTATCCGTTCCGGTTAATCCATAATCAGATTTATATGGATTAGTACGATAGCTGCCGTCCAATAGCGGTAAGCCAAGGGCATTTACCTTAAAGGAGTTGGCCAGGTCTATCGTTGGCTGAAAGAAACCGCAACAGTTAATCGGCGCATTACCGTACGGGAAGTTAAGCATATCGCCTACATTACCATTATCGCCGCCTGTGCCATCTGTTCCAACTGAATGCTGAACAGACATAATCGTTTCTGGTCCGTCTTCTTTGGTAATGTCAAAATTATCGCCGTAAGGCATATCAACCAAACTTGGTTTGGCCAAAATTACGGCATTCAACAAATCGTAAGCTTCAGGATATTTCTTTTGATATAAAAGCACCTTTCCAAGATAAGCCTGAGCTGCATATTTATCTACTCTACCTTTTTGATTTTTTGGTTTGGTTGTACTTAAATTGGCTACGRCAAACTGAAGATCATCTACAATATTAGGATAAATGTCTTTATCATTAGGAACAAAAGCACCACTATTCGCCTCAGTAACATAAGGAACCATTTTAAATATGCGAACCAAAAAGAAATAATAATGTCCACGCAACAATCTGGCTTCGCCCTGAATTTCTTTTGCACGGGCATCATCAAATTTGGCCGATCCCGAGCCTGCCTGTAAGTTAGCAAGGACTTTTAAAGTACGGTTACAGCGTTGAATTCCTTCAAAACATCTGTTCCAAATATTCGATAAATTATCATTTGTACTGGTTGGCGAATGCTGTTCAATGGCATTCATAGGCGGCTGATCTCCTGTGCTACTCCCTTTATGGGCATTATCAGATGCAACCTCGCCAAATAACCATTGGCTTGGTGCTGCACCATAATTACCCCATGTTCCGTCTAAATTGCCATTAAGTAAACTATAGGAACCTATTAAAAGTCCTTCAACCCCCTCTTGGCTCATTAACTGTTCCTCGGTGAGTTCGCCCTGCGGTTGCAATGCTAAAAATTCCTTTTTGCAGGAAAAAGTACTGCAAATTAATAAGGAAAGAAGAATATATTTTATATGTTTCATTTTGATATTTTTAATTAAAAACCAACATTAATACCGATTAAAAACTGACGTGGTGATGGGTAAACCCCCTGATCTACTCCTGGAGCAGAGAAGCCATCTACAATTTGACTTATTTCCGGATCCAATCCTGTGTATTTAGTGATGGTAAATACATTGGTTGCACTAACATACACCCTAATCTTATTGATGCCAGAATTTGGTCCAAAAGCTTTGGCTGTTGGGATGGAGTAGCCGATTTGCAAATTTTTCAGCCTTAAAAAGCTTCCGTTTTGAATATAATAACTCGAAGAAGCAAACTCCAGATCAGAGGCCCCGGCATAAGCAGAAGGAATCAGGCTTGATGTATTGGTTGGGCTCCAGGCATCAAGCAACCTAACACTTTTGGCTCCATCAAAGGAAGGGAAATCTGTAAAATAGCGTGTAGCTTCAAATATATCATTTCCTTTTACACCATATAAGAAAGCTGAGATATCAAAATTCTTGTAAGATGCGTTCAAATTTATACCATAAGTGAAATCAGGATGTGGACTTCCAATAATTGTCCGATCTTTTGGATCAATAATACCATCACCATTAATATCCTGATAACGTAATCCACCAACCCTGGCACCCGAATAAGAAGGATTATTCTGAATATCAGCAGTACTCTGATAAATTCCTGCGGTTTTATATCCAAAAAATGAACCCAGTGGAGCACCTTCCTGTAAAACGCTGGTTTGTAAGCTCCTATAATTGCCATAAACCTGATTGAGAATACCTGGTGCCAACCTTACGATTTTATTGTTATTTTTGGAGAAATTTGCACCAATATCAAATTTAAAAGGGCTATCAGCGCTTCTTCCATAATGATAAGCGATATTAAATTCGACCCCTTTATTACTCATATCGCCGATATTTACAAAAGGTGAACTTCCCATTCCTACAATGCTTGCTGGTAGTGGTACCGGGTAAAGCATATCAGTCGTTTTCTTGTTATACCAATCTACTGATCCATCAACAGCCCCACCTAACAAAGTAAAATCAAGACCAATATTTAAAGAATTTACAGCTTCCCATTTTATATCAGGGTTTTGATAGGCATTTTGTCGCACACCAGTTGTAAGACCATTACCGCCACCAAGCGCATAAGCTGAATTAACAATAGAACTTTGAAATCTATTGATATATTGATATCCCGGTATCCGTTGGTTTCCGGTTTGTCCGTATCCAACACGAAGTTTCAAATCGCTAACCCAATTGAGACTTTTCATAAACTCCTCTTCAGATAATCTCCATGCAGCACTTGCTGCCGGAAAATTACCATACTTATTAGCAGAACCGAAGTTAGATGAACCATCCCTACGGATAGTAAAACTGGCGAGATAACGATCATTAAAGGAATAATCAAGCTTTGCAAACACGGAGAATAGTGACCCTATTGCTCCGGTACTGGCATTGCTGATATTTGAAGAACCTGTATTTAAATAATAATAATCCGGATTACCCAAAAGAAAGAAATCATTTCTTCCTGCAGTTAATTGTCTGGTTCTGGATCTGATTGCCTCTGTACCAATTAATGCATTTAAACTGTGTTTTTCAGCAAATTTTTTGTTATAATTTAAAGTATTGGTCCAGGTCCATTCTGTATTATACCCTTGGATTTCGCTTAAATTATTTGAATTATTGCCTTCAGAGAATTCCAAATTTGGATAACGCATAGATAAGCTATTGTAATTCTCGTAACGTATCCCAAAATTGGTTTTTAATACTAAACCCGGAATAATATCACCC